>CBFGVN010000170.1:0-7123 GCA_965651845.1 uncultured Chryseobacterium sp.
TCAGAATCTAAAAAATAACCGTATGGGTGAAGTGAAGTTTTTAAGAGCTTTAATGTATTTCAATATGGTGAGGATTTTCGGTGATGTTCCTTTGGTTACAAAAGAAACAACCAATGTGAATGACTATTTCGGGCAGGGAAGAACTGCCGCAGAAACGGTTTACAATTTTATCGAAACAGAGCTGAAAGAATCAATAAATCTGCTTCCTGTAACACCATCTCAAAAGGGAAGGGTAACGAAAGGTGCAGCTTTAGGAATTTTGGCTAAAGTTTTAATAACCAGAAATAAATTCAATGAAGCCTTACCTTATCTGCAGCAGGTTGAAAGTTTAGGATACAGCCTTTTACCGGACGTTACAAAGATTTTCGATGTTGCCAATAAAAACAATGCGGAGATTATCTTCGATGTTCAGTTTGCTTCAGGGCTAAACGGAAATACGGAAGGAAGCCAGGCATACCAAATGTTCAGCCCGTCTGGTTTTGTTTCCGGTGCGAAAGGTCACAATCTTCCGACAATGAATGTGTATAATATTTACACAACAGACGACACCCGAAAGAATGCTTTCATCGGGCTTACTCCGAACAACGTTCCTTATTCTAAAAAGCTGTCTAAGCCTACAACAGCTCCTATAGATGGAGGAAGTAACGTGGTAGTGCTTCGTCTGGCGGAAGTTTACCTTTTAATGGCGGAATGTTATGCTCATGCAAACGATTTTACGAATGCCAATTTATATTTAAATAAAATTAAAACCAGAGCCGGAATACCTACGGTGAATCTTTCAGGACAGCAGGCTTTACTGGATGAAATAGATCTTGAAAGAAGAAAAGAACTGGTAGGCGAAGGACACAGATGGTTTGATCTGGTAAGAACAGGAAAAGCGATTCCGGTAATGACAGCCTATTTCCAGAATACACCGGGATACAGCACGGCGACGATCAAGAATTATAATTTGCTGATGCCGGTTCCTCAGGATCAGGTGAATACGGATCCATCCATTAAACAAAATCCAGGCTATTAATTTTTTGAAAATTTAATTATGATAAATATTTTAAATAAAAATAAATATCTCTTCATCTTTCTTTTGTTGTTTTTTTCAGGATATGTTGATGCTCAAATTTCACTGAAAAAATTTCCTGAAAACAAAGTAATGGTTGTTGCACATCGCGCAGACTGGCGTGAAGCTCCCGAAAACTCTATCATGGCGATTAAAAAAGCAATGGAAAAAGGAGTGAATATGGTGGAGATCGACTTGGTGCTTACAAAAGATAATGTATTGATTTTAATGCATGATTATACCATCGACAGAACAACGACGGGAAAAGGAAAACCTTCGGATTATACTTTGGAGGAAATTAGAAAATTCAATTTAAGAGATGGCTTGGGAGTTCCTACCCAGATGAAAGTTCCTACGTTGGAAGAAGTGCTGGATGTTACACACGGAAAAATATTCATTAATCTGGACAAAGCTTTTGATTATTTTGATTTGGTCTATCCCATCTTAAAGAAAAGAAATATGCTGGATGAGGTTCTTTTTAAAGGGACTGCAGGATATGAAGAATTTGATTCAAAATATGGGAAATTTAAGAATGAAATTCACTTTATGCCGATCATAAGGCTTAGCGAGAATGAGGGGTGGGATAAGATAAACGATTATTTTAAGAATTATAAAGTGTATGGTTTTGAACTTACTTTAGGTCCTGATGAAAGCCATTTGATCGATTTTAAAAAAATCAGGGAAAAAGGGGCAAGAGTTTGGATTAATTCGCTTTGGCCACAGCTGAGCGCAGGTCATCATGATGATCTTATCCTCGAAAATCCTAATGCATATGAATGGTATCTTAAAAATAATATCAATGTAATTCAAACAGACAGGCCAAAAGAATTAATTGAATATTTAAAAAAGAACAATAAATATTCACCGGATAAAATAAAATAGTTTACTATTATTCTTTATATGTTTTGGAAGAGTCATTCTCTGTATGGATGGCTCTTTCGCTTTCTATTTGTACAAAAATTCGCATAAATTTGGAATGGCTTTTGTACAATACAATTATCAACATAAAAAAAATAATACTATGAACTTAATTCTCCGATTGCTTGTAACCGCAATTGTTGCGTATCTTTTAACAAAAATTTTACCGGGAGTCCATTTTGAAGGATTTTCCGGGGCAATTATTTTTGCGATTGTTTTAGGTATTTTAAACTTAATTGTTAAGCCTATTTTAAGTATTCTGGGACTTCCGCTGACGATTATCACGCTGGGATTATTTGCATTGGTGATCAACGCAGTAATCATTCTGATTGCAGATTATTTCATCGACAGTATGGTGGTTGACGGATTCTGGTGGGCATTGATCTTCAGTATTTTGCTTTCCATTATTACTTCTCTCGCCAATTCAATGTTCTCGGATGGTGATTAAAATTAAAAATTAAAATCATATATCTTTAGTTCGTCAGTCGAAAATGACTGACGATTTTTTTTTTCAAAGATTGTGTTTTAAAAATAATTAACTTTGGCAATCTTTGAATTAACAAGAATTTATCAACATATGAAACTTAAGTACAGTCTGCTGGCTTTGGCAGCTCCGCTTTTAATGAATGCACAACAAGTAATGACGCCTGAAATCCTATGGACTTTGAAAAAAGTGGGAGTACAGGCAGTTTCACCGGATCAGTCTTCGCTTATTTATAAAGTGGGACAAGTTGATCTTAAAACAGAAAAAACAAAAAACGAGAATTATTTCTTAAATGTCCTTAATAACCAGTCCACAAAAGTAGATTTGGGTAAAAAATCCCTTATTCAGTGGGATAAAAATGGAATTTACGCACAGGAAGGCGATAAAATTTTCCTTTCTAAAGACAGTGGAAAAACCTGGACAGAATTTTATACAATAGGTGAAGTAGACAACGTTGTAATTTCTCCTGATGGTAAAAAAATAGCTTTCAGTAAGCAGGTTTTGGTGGAAAAAGTAATGGGGAAAGACAAATACACCGATACACCCAAAACCACGGCACAAGTATATACAGACTTAAACCACAGGCACTGGGATTACTTTAACGAAGGCAAATACAACCATGTTTTTGTGGTAAATACTTCAGATAAAGCGGATGCTGCGAAAGATCTGCTGGAAGGAAAAACTTGGGATTCTCCACAAAGACCTTTCGGCGGTGCAGAAGATTTCATCTGGAGCCCGGATTCTGCCCAGCTTTTATATGTTACCAAAGCAAAAAGTGGTAAGGAATATGCCACAAGTACAAATACGGATATCTTCGCATACGATTTAGCTTCAGGAACTACAAAAAATATAACGGAAACCAATAAAGGCTACGACGTAAACCCGAAATTCAGTCCTGACGGAAAGTCGCTGATCTGGCAGAGTATGGCAAGAGACGGCTATGAAGCAGATAAAAATGATGTGAAAATCATGGATTGGAAATCCGGTAAAACTACAAATCTTACCAATGGTTGGGATGAAAGTGTTTCAGGAGATGTTTTCTGGAGCGGAGATTCCAAAACGATCTATTTCACGGCAGCTTTCAGAGGAACAAAGCAATTGTTTTCTTTAGATCCTAAAAATGCTAAAGTTCAGCAAATTACAAGAGGCGATTTTGATGTGAATGAAATTTTTGCCGATCAGAAAAGTTCACTTTTAGTGGGAAGAACAGATATCAACCACGCTACGGATATTTTCTCGGTAAATCTTAAAAACGGAGAAATGAAGCAGGTTACGGAGGTTAATAAGGAGATATATTCAAAATTGGCTCAGGGAAAATCTGAATTGAAAATGGTAAAAACTTCGGACGGAAAGGAAATGGGGGTATGGTTCCATTATCCGCCAAACTTTGATCCGAATAAAAAATATCCGACATTAGTATATTGTCAGGGTGGCCCGCAATCTGCATTGACACAATTTTTCAGTACAAGATGGAATTTTGCTTTAATGGCAGCAAACGGATATATCGTAGTGGCTCCCAACAGAAGAGGAATGCCGGGTTGGGGAACAAAATGGAATGAAGAAATTTCTAAAGATTGGGGAGGACAGCCGATGAGAGACTATCTTGCAGCAACGGATTTTGCAAAAACTTTACCGTACGTGGACGGAGACAGAGTAGCAGCTGTAGGAGCGAGCTACGGTGGATACAGTGTATTTATGTTGGCGGGAATTCATGAGAACAGATTCAAAACCTTCATTGCACATGACGGATTGTTTGATATGAAATCGTGGTATCTTACAACGGAAGAACTTTGGTTTACCAATTGGGATCTTGGTTCTCCTTGGGATAAACCACAGCCAAAAGCGTATACAGAGTTCAATCCAAGTAATTTTGTTGAAAAATGGAATAAGCCAATTATGATCATTCAGGGAGGTATCGACTACAGAGTTCCTTACGAACAGGGTCAGGAAGCTTTCCAGGCTGCAAAACTGAGAGGCTTAAAAACAAAATTTGTCTATTTCCCGAACGAAAATCACTGGGTGCTGCACCCGCAAAACGGTTTGGTGTGGCAAAGAGAGTTTTTTGATTGGTTAAAAGAAACACTATAAAAATTCCCCTCCTCTGGAGGGGTGGCGAAAATTCTAAAAGAATTTTTGACGGGGTGGTAAATAATAATATCATTTAAAAATATCAATAGAAACGGGCTTTAGCCCGTTTTTTGTT
The DNA here is from genome assembly GCA_965651845.1 of uncultured Chryseobacterium sp. Lineage (GTDB taxonomy): Bacteria > Bacteroidota > Bacteroidia > Flavobacteriales > Weeksellaceae > Chryseobacterium. Next base: position 4,660 of record CBFGVN010000170.1, read on the forward strand.
TTTGTAATGTACGAAGACTTTAGTCAAAATTTATATATTTGATCTATGCAAAACAGGATTTTTTCCTTTCCGCCAATTATAGATGACCATTCTAAAATTTTAATTTTAGGTTCAATTCCTGGCGTGAAATCTTTAGAAAAGCAACAGTATTATGGTCATCCGCAAAACAAATTCTGGAAAATTATTTTTGAATTATTTAGCGAAGAATTTACTGAAGATTATACGGAACGAATTAATATTTTAAAGAGACATCATATCGCACTTTGGGATGTCATCGATTCCTGTGAAAGAAATGGCAGCCTCGATTCGGAGATCAGAAATGAAGAAGCCAATCAAATTGCAGAACTTTTGGAAAAACACCCAAATATCAGAGCAATATTTTGCAACGGCGGGAAATCTTATAAAAATTTACAGAAAATTTTAGGGAAAGATTTTAAAATTCCTGTGTTTTTAATGCCGTCGACGAGCCCGCTTCACACAATTTCCTTTGAAAGAAAATTAGACGGCTGGAAAACGATTTTGAATTTCCTTTAACGAGTTTTTTCCAAATATTCTCTCAATCCTTTTAAAAGTTCAAATTGATTTTTTGTTCGATCCAGATTGTGTTCGGGATATTTTATAGAATAATATTTACTGCCATCCAAATAATCGGTTAAAAAACGAATTGCCTGAATATAGATCGCCACCTGTGCTGCATAATCAAGATTTTCCAGTTCTTCGGGAGTTAATTTTTCATTTAAATAAAATAAAAATCCTTTTTTTACGGCTGTATAAATTTCAGGATTAAAATTATTTTCAGCTTTTCCCTCGTCTTCTTCGGTGTTGTTGGTATACGATTGTATCATGGTTCCGAAATCATATAAGATGGTGGAAATCATTACGGTATCCAGATCGATTACAGCAATGGGATGATGATCTTTATTGAAAAGAATATTGCTGATTTTAGCATCCGCATGAATAATCCTGGAAGGAAGAATACCATTTTTTACCATGCTGATCCACTTTTCAGGCAGATTTAATAACTGATTGGCATAATGTATTTCTTCCTTGGCATTTTTTAATAAATCAGGGGTTGCATTTTTTAGAGTGTTAATATAATTTGAAATTCTTTTCTCAAAATGTAAGAAATCTGGTAAAGTGATTTCCAGATCGGGACGGGTTCCGCTATTTATGGCGCTCAGGAAATAACTGAACGTTTTAGCTGCCTTAAAAGCTGTTTCCGAATTTGGAACCTTCAAAAATGTAATACTGTTTTCCACAAAATTCAACATTCGCCACACATCATTATTTTCATCCCTAATAATAAAATGGCTGGAAAGTGAGAGGATGGGTTCTACAATTTGAAGCTGATAATCACAATAATGAAGAAGCGAATTTATTTTCAGATGATTATTAACGATGGCCTCTGGATTTTTAAAAACCTGAGTATTGATTTTTTGAAGGATATATTTTTGATTTTCATCCTTGTTTTCTAAAAGATAGGTGGAATTGATCAATCCATTGCTAATAGGAATGACTTCATAGTTTTTAGCATTAATGAATTGTTGAATGATTTTAACTAATTCCATAAATTTTCAGGATAATGTGAATGTTCGGTTTCTTTTTGTAGAAAATTTTGCAGAATAATTTTATCATCACGATAGGTCATTCCTTTCCATACGGCTGATGAAGTTTTTACTCGTATATGTATTTCATGGGAGTCAACCATTTTCTGAACTGCCGAAGGAATATAAAATTCCTGGGTAGTCGAAGGGTTTGAATTGATAAACTCATTAAAATAAATTTCAAGAAAATCAAAAATCACCGGATGAAAAATAAAAAAGTTCATTGAAACCAATGTTCTCGGATTGATCTCAAAATCTCGACCGTTTTCAGTAAAAATAATGGCTTCATTTTCTTTTCTGATGGTAGTCTGCTCAACGACGTTCAGTAAAAGATTTTCATTGTTGAGAGTACAGATTCCTCTTGCCACGGCTCCGTTCTCGCTCAATGTATTTTCAACAAGGTAGGTAATCATTTCAAACTGTTTTTTTGAAATATTTCCGGCATCAATTTCTTTCGAAGCGATTTGATAGTTTTCCTTTCCGTAAAAATCATCAGCATTAATAGTCACAAAAGGCTCATGAATAATATCTTTGGTACAAAGTATAGCATGACCGGTCCCCCAAGGTTTCTGGCGCTCGGAGTAGTCATATTTTTCGGGGAGACCTTTCTCCATATCCTGGTATACCCAATGCAGTTCGAAGTTTTTCTTTTTCGAAATATTTTCCAATCTTTCAATATAGCTTTCAGGTAAAAAACGATTGATAATAACCACAACCTTATTGAATCCTGCTTCTAATGCATCAAAAACAGAATATTCCAATATGGGAGATCCGTTATCAAGGATGCCGTCAATCTGTTTCATTCCTTTATACCGTGTCCCCAGTCCGCCGGCGAGAATAAGGAGCGTTTTTTTAGATTT
>CBFGVN010000171.1:0-7086 GCA_965651845.1 uncultured Chryseobacterium sp.
GAAATAGCCAGCTTGACTTCAATGGCTTCATTTTCATTAGTATCAAAATCGAAGTACATTTTTAAGTTTTTCCCTGCGATTTCCGGGAAGTTTTTAGTCTGATCGAACTTTCTCCAAAATCCATTGTAAACCTGCTTTCCATCATAATTTTTCTGGCCGTAAGATTTAAATGGTTTTGAAAATTTCATCGCAAAATAGACCGTTCTTGTTCTTGCCCAACCGTTGGTTTGTCGATAGCCAGTGATGGTATTTCCATTTTCTACACGAACATAAGTCCAGACGTTTTTACCATCATAATTGTAAATTCCGGCCATCAAATCTAAAATAATATGTGCTTGATCAGACTTTGGAAAAGTATATCGATGAACTCCAACTCTTGTCGTTGCTGTTAATTCCGCCAAAATATTATGATCTTCCAGCTTTACTTTGTAATATCCCGCCTCCGCTGTTTCATTCTGATGAGAAAACCTGCTTCTGTAACCATTTTCAGGATTCGTTGCTGTTCCGGGATTTAGCTGTAATTTTCCAACTGTGGGCATTACTAAGAAATCTCCCAGATCAGAATGCCCCGTTCCACTAAAATGTGTCGAACTGAAACCTACAATTGTTTTGTCTTCATAGCGATACCCTGCGCAGTATTTATAGACTTCACCATTATATTTTCCATTCAGTTCGTAAGAAATGGTATCGGTTTCCGGGCTTAATTGTACGGCTCCAAACGGTGCAGTTGCTCCGGGATAGGTGTGCCCCATTTTTTCTGTTCCGATCAGAGGATTGACATATTGATATAATTTTTCGAATTTTTGAGCTTTAAAATGTAAACTAAAAAATAAAAGAAATAGAAAAATAGGAGTTCCTGACCTTTTCATGTATGAATATTTTTTCGGAGAGTAAATTTAGATAAAATCAAAGAATAATTGTTTATTCTTTTTATTTGTTTAAAATTGATAGCTGAAAATTTAATGTTATTGTTGGAGAATCGCAAAGACGCAAAGGTTCTTTAGCCTTTATGAAGTTTTTTAAGGCGCAAACACTTCGACAAGCTCAGTGTGACAAAGATTCCGGCAAATTATACAATATTAAATTTTATCGCAGATAAAATCCTTGCGTCTTAAAACGGTATTAAAATCCAAGAGTCTTTGCGTCTTTGCGATTTTCCAACTAAATATCTATCACTTTTCAGAAAAACGGAACCCAATTCCATGAAGATTTTCAATGAAAATATTTTCTTCATCTGCAAACACTTTTCGCAATCTTGAAATAAACACATCTAGACTTCGTCCCATAAAATAATCATCATCGCCCCAGATAGCTTTCAGTATGTCCTGTCTTTTGAGAACCGTATTTTTGTTAAGGATAAAATACAGCAGCAGTTCAGATTCTCTTTGAGTGAGGGTAATTGTATTTTCCAGATCTTTTAAAGTATAGTTTTTCGGGTCAAAATCATATTTCCCGACTTTGTATTTCGATGGAGATGTATTGGATGTTTTTTTAGATCGTTTCAGAAAAACTTCAATTTTTAGGATAAGCTCTTCAATGCTGAAAGGTTTTACCAGATAATCATCAGCACCGATTTTCAATCCTTTGATTCTGTCTTCCTTCAAAGCCTTTGCTGAAATGAAGATGATGGGGATTTCAGTGTTTTTATCACGAATATGTTGTGCCAGTTCAAAACCATTTATTTCAGGCATCATGATATCTAAAAGACAAATATCAAAACTTTTGGTATTGAATGCTTCGAGCGCGGATTTTCCATCGGGATAGCAGGAAATATCATAATAACTTTCCAGACTGTCCTGGATCAGAAAAGCTATTGTTTTGTCGTCTTCTGCATATAGAATTTTAGATTTTTCCATGACTTCACAAGATTTTAAGAAGGTAAAAACAGGGTGATGGTAATTCCTTTGTCGGGATTATTTTCAACGGAAATTTTCCAGTTGTGCTGCTGGACGATCTTTTTTACATAAAATAAACCTAAGCCAAAACCGTTCACCTCATCACTTTTTTGGGTATTCACTCTGTAGAATTTATCAAAAATATGAGGAATATTTTTAGCAGGAATCCCCATTCCGTTATCTTTAAATTTTAAATATAAACCTTTTGAATCTTTCAATGCAGAAATGATGATGTTGGGGTATGTCTCACAATATTTAATGGAATTATCTAAGATATTGTAAATGATATTGGTAAAATGAAATTCATCAGCAATTATTGAAATATTATTGTCAATATCTATTTCTATGGAAAGATTTTCATTCTTTTGCTTTATGTTATCAACAATTTCCTGAATAAAGGGAAGTAAAACTATTCGTTGAGGTTTTAAAGACAATCCCGAAGCATCGTTTTTAGCAATATTTAATATTTTTTCAATATGATGATTAAGCTTATAACTTTGATCGGTGATGATGGAAGTGTACGTTTGCAACTTTGGATTTCCTTTTATTATATCTTGTTTTGTAAGCGCCTCTGAAGCCAGAAGTATGGAAGATAGGGGAGTTTTAAACTCATGTGTCATATTATTGATAAAATCCCGTTGCAACTCCGAGAATTTTTTCTGTTGAATAATCGTATAGATAGAATAAACATACACTAAAAGAATAATAATCAGGGCAAATGTAAGCAAATACCAAAAACGCAATGAGCTTATCAGGTACGTCGTTTTATCCGGAAAACGTATGGAAAAATAATAGACAAGATTTTTATGCTTCGGAAATTTGATGACTTTACTATTAGGGCTTTCCTGATGAGATGAAATATATTTCCCATACACCATTTTATCACTATGACAGTTGTATAATGCGTAAACATAATCTGTATTGATCTGAAAACGTGTAAATTCTGTCTTCAGGTAATGTTCCAGTACTGCAGGATGAAATTCATTATTAATATTGACTACATAATAATCGTTGGAAATATTTTGTACCGGACTTTCCGTAAAAGACGTTTTACCGCCGGACATCTTTTCCGCTACTTCGAGTAGGGCGATATTTACGGTCTGGTTAAATTTTTTATCCTCAAGATTATATGCCTGTCGTGTCCATAGAAGCTGGGCTATCAAAATTCCGATAATAGCTACAAACCCGAGAGTGATGATAATATTGAGTTTTTTTATTTCCATTTTATAAAAGCAATATTATCCAAAAATATCTATTTATCTTTTATCATTAACAACTTGTTAACAAATGTTTGAGAGCGGTTAACACGTCGGATCATGATTCACCTTTACATTTGCTATATCAAAGAATAACAACAAATATCTTTTTAACCTTAAATAAAATTTATATCATGAAAAATTTAAAAATTACAGCGCTTTTAGCCGTTTTGGCATTTTCTCCGTTTTATGCAAATGTACTTCCGACTGACAATTTACCTGTTGTAAGAATTCTTGCAGATGTTACCTGGAAATCAGAATCTATCGATGTTGGCAATATTCCTCAAGGAAAACCAAAAGTAATCAGATTTGAATTCACCAATACATCGAAAAAACCGATCGTCATAGAAAATGTAGCGCCATCATGCGGTTGTACGACTGCTGATTATACAAAAACGCCTATCCTTCCCGGGAAAAAGGGGTTTGTAGAAGCAAGTTATAATGCTGCAAGTGCAGGTCCGTTCATGAAAACAGTGAATGTTACGACAAGCGACAGCAAAACTCCAAAAACACTTTCTTTCAAAGGAACAGTTGTTGCTTCTTAATTTGGATTAATTTAATCTTGTTCAATATAAAAACAGCCTGATAATTTTTATCGGGCTGTTTTTTTGTGAATATTTGTTGTAAATCACAAAAACGCAATTTTTTTATTTTATAAAGGGCAAGGATTTTATCTGAATAAAGTTTAGATGCCATATTTCTTACTGAAAATCTTCGATTTTCTTGCGCCTTAAAAAACATTATTAAGATCAAAAATTTTGCGTCTTTGCGATTTCCAACAAATAAATATTAAAAACAGTTATTTACAGCATCATTTCTTGATTCATTTTAAAGCATTACGTCGCAATATTTAGTATTTTTAAGAAAAAATAAATATTATGAATCTATACACACAGCCGATGTTGCGTGAAGATGCACTGAAAGATAAAGTAGCCATCGTTACAGGTGGCGGAAGCGGCCTTGGAAAAGCAATGACGAAATATTTTCTCCAATTAGGCGCAAAAGTAGTAATCACTTCCAGAAATCTGGAAAAATTACAGGGAACAGCAAAAGAATTGGAAGAAGAAACTGGCGGGAAAGTGCTTTGCGTTGCATGTGACGTAAGAAACTGGGATGAGGTAGAAGCTATGAAGGAAGCTACTTTAAAGGAATTCGGAAAAATAGATATTTTATTGAATAATGCAGCCGGAAATTTCATCTCTCCAACGGAAAGATTAACACATTCTGCATTTGATTCTATTTTAGATATTGTTTTAAAAGGAACAAAAAACTGCACCCTTTCCATCGGGAAACATTGGATCGATTCTAAAACTCTGGGAACAGTTTTAAATATTGTCACAACGTATTCATGGACGGGTTCTGCTTACGTCGTTCCATCCGCTTGTGCAAAAGCCGGAGTGTTGGCCATGACAAGATCTTTGGCCGTGGAGTGGGCAAAATATGGAATCCGTTTTAATGCAATTGCTCCGGGACCTTTTCCGACAAAAGGAGCTTGGGACAGACTGCTTCCTGGAGATTTGCAGGAAAAATTTGATATGAGGAAAAAAGTTCCGTTGAGAAGAGTAGGAGAACATCAGGAACTGGCGAACCTTGCAGCTTATTTGGTTTCCGATTACTCCGCTTATGTGAACGGTGAAGTGGTAACCATCGATGGTGGCGAATGGCTGCAAGGTGCAGGAGAATTTAACATGCTGGAAGATATTCCGCAGGAAATGTGGGATGCCTTGGAAGCAATGATTAAAGCTAAAAAATCAAATTAATTATTAAAGAATTCAATAAGCGGTTGTCATTCTGATTGGGACGAAGTGGAGTCAAGAAAATCTCTAAAAAATAATGTTGAGATTCTTCCTTCATCAGTATAACAATTCAAACAAAAAAATATAAAAAGGGTTTTAGTTTAAAATAAAAGCCCTTTAATAGCCAAAAGTAGGTTCTCACTCGGGAATCTACTTTTTTTATTTGGGGGATTTTACGGTTTAAGTTTAGGTGAATTACTGAAATACATCACTGTGAAGCGACATAAATTTGCAGTAGAAATTTTTTAATAACCAAAAACAAACCAAAAAACATGGAAACATTAAAGTCGGTGTTGGAAGCAAATCACACCAAGAAAACAAAAAATGAATTAATCGACCTTTTAACAGGGCTGGAAAAATCATTAACACCTGCAGTTTACGAAAAAGTTTCAGGGATCGAAACTTCTGAATTAGCTGGCCTTTCAAACAAAGAATTAGTAAGCATCATCGATGATTTCAAGAAAAACTACGATGAAAAGTGGGAAAAATCTTTCGCTGCAGTTTCTTCAGAAGTATTGAAAATGATCGCTGGAAGAATGGCTGCTGATGATCAGGTTTTCAAAACATCGGGAGCGGAAAGCGCAGATTTCGCAGCAGAATTGGGAAGTATCGATTTCGCAAAAATCATCGGAGGACCGCTTAACGCTTGTGTTACAGCTCAGTCAAACGCTTCAATCAGTACAGTAAACTTTATCAAAGAAGTAGGTTTCGAAAAAGACGGAGAGGAAGATAAGCTTCGTATGGCAGAATTCAAGTACAAAAAACAAGTACCAAACCCAAATTACAAAAACGAAACTGAAACTCCGGACGAAGAGCCTACGATGGAGCAGGAGGTTGAAATTTCAGTTCCTTTCATCGCATTATTAAACGTTCCGAGCTTCAGAATCGAAACTTGTGAGGTAGATTTCAATGTAAAATTAAATTCTACTTATACTAAAGACGTAAGTGATGAATTTGGGATCAAAGCAGGAGTTTCAGGAGGTTTCGGACCAGTGAAGTTCAATGTGGATGTTTCTTATAAGAGAACTTCAAGCACAGGAATTAAAGTGGAAAAAGAATACTCTCTTGGAGTGAAAGTAAAGGCTACCAACGACGAAATGCCTGCAGGATTGGAAAAAGTTCTTGGATTGCTTGCTCAATAAAAACTTTTACGAGACATGATCAAATTATCAGATTACCTGGATTATCTCAATAATGAGATAATTCAGGCTCGTAAAAAAGCAGACGAAAATGCAGTAATGATTGCAAAAGAGTATGCTCAGCACGAGTACTTAAAGTATTTTAAAGTTCCAAGATATTCGCTTCCAAGCGTGAAAATGGATATCCCCATCAAAATCACCGATATTGATGCTGATGCGGATAGAAATTTCCCGTTGAACGAATTAAAATTAATTCAGGATGTGAACGAAAGGATTCTTGTTGTTAATAAAGAAAGACAGCTGAATATTCAGCCGATTTCCACGAAAAATATTCAGATGGAAGATTTTAAGACATTATTAAATTCTGTAAGAGGCGGTGGGCTAGAATCCAGCAGATTGTCGAAAACGGAAACAACAACACAGACTCCGGATATTAAAACTCCTCCGACAAGAGCGATTGCTGCAACTCCGCAAAAACCGATTGAAAGACCTATTGAAGGAACTTCCACGGAAGAAGAATCTACAGCTTTAAGACAAATTTATACGGATGTTTTAAACAGATACAGTTTAATTAATTCAAAATTAAACAATATTTACATTGATCCGAATACCAATTCTGCGGAAGATAAAGACAAGTTATTCATTAATCTTCATGTGGAAATGGAAGAGGAAGGCATTAGAATTATGTCTTACAAAGACAAGGATGGAAAAGAAATCGAACAAATAATTTTTGAGTAATGCAGGAGCTCGTTCATCATACGATACAGAAAATTCAGGAACTGCTGGAACATTTTAATAAAGTTCAGGAGCTTTATCTGTCGAAGTCTTTTGATTTTGATGGACAGTTTGAAACTTTTCTCCATGAATTTTTAGAATATTTAAAAACCAAAGGAAATACAACTTACGAATCTGAAGTGTTGAAAGTAATGAATATGATTTCAACGGTAAAAAGAGGCTTCAATCCCGTGCAGATGGAAAAAATTACATCTGGAAAACGTGA
>CBFGVN010000172.1:0-7025 GCA_965651845.1 uncultured Chryseobacterium sp.
CTGCTTTTTTTAGTGAAAGCTTGAATTTTTTTATCCAGCTCAAACGTTTTAGCTTAAAAACTGCATTTTATTCAATAATTATATATTTTGTAAAAAATCCCACATGATTTTAAATACTCTTTAAAATTTAATTCAAAATAATGAGTTTGCTTAATAATTTAAATATAAGATTCTGAAATTTTCACCCGATAAATATCTGAAGAATTCCTTTTGATGGATTCTACAAAGAAGCCGCCTTCTTCAGGAATAACTTCCTTTAAATCAAAACTTTTACAATCTGCCGGAAGTCCCGAAAATATAAGGGTAAACCAAAAATCCTGCATAAAAGGAACGGGCGTCCAATTGGGAAAAATAGTAATATTCTCCGCGTGGATCAGCCTGCTTCTATGATCTGAATGGTTATCAAAAAGGTAGGTCGAATGCCATATTCTAATAAGATTTCCTAAAAAAGGAGAAGCGGGAAAACAGCAATGTACAATTACCTGCTTTTCCTCTTCCACTTTGGTTTGAAGAGATTCCAGAAGTTCTTTTACGATGATCGGCTTTACGAGTGTGTCAGACATAGCTTTTTTGTCAATGGTGAATGGTCAATCATTGTTGCAAATATCAATTTTAAAATTCACAATTGACCATTCATCATTTCACTTTTTTAATATTCAAGTTGTAATACTTCTTTTGTATAATTCCTTACCTTTTCCGTAAGCTCAGGATGATCAGCCAGTTTTTGACCGTAAGAAGGAACCATTTCCATTAATTTTTCTTTCCATTCCCCATGAAGTTTTTCCGGGAAACATCTTTCCAGAACGTTGAGCATAGCATAAACTGCCGTTGAAGCACCTGGAGAAGCACCCAGCAATGAGGCAATTGTTCCTTTTTTATTCACCACAACCTCGGTTCCGAATTCCAGTTTGCCACCTTCTTTCTCATCTTTTTTAATGATCTGAACTCTTTGCCCTGCAATTTTCAATTCCCAGTCATCTTCTTTCGCATCTTTGATAAACTCCCTCAGATGCTGCATTCTCTGGGACTTTGTCATGGCCACCTGCTGAATAAGATATTTCGTTAAAGGAATATTATGCCACCAAGCTCCGAATAATGATCTTAAATTCTTAGTATTCACACTTTCAGGCAGATCAAGATAGCTTCCTTCTTTTAAAAATTTTGTTGAAAATCCTGCAAAAGGTCCGAAAAGAAGTGCTTTTTTACCATCAATAATTCTCAGATCCAAATGCGGAACAGACATCGGCGGTGCATCTACCGTGGCTTGCGTATATACTTTTGCATGATGTTTTTCCACCAATTCCTGATTATCACTTACCAGCCACTGCCCTGAAACCGGAAAACCTCCGTAGCCTTCACTTTCTTTGATATCTGAGCTGTCCAGCAATGGCAAAGCATATCCTCCTGCTCCGATGAATACGAAATCTGCTTCAACTTCCTGTTTATGGTTGTGAATCCTGTCTTTTACTTTCATTTCCCAGGTTCCGTCTTCTTTCGGATCAATGTCTTTCACTTCATGATAAAGGAAAACTTCAACATTCGAATCTTCCAGTAGATGTCGTCCCATTTTTCTGGTCAGTGTCCCGAAGTTGACATCGGTTCCCATATCCATTTTGGTGGCAGCCATGATTTCGGATGGGTTTCTTTTGCTCATCACCAAAGGAATCCACTCTTTGAGTTTTTCATGATCTGCGGCGAATTCCATTCCTTTGAACAATACAGATTCCGACATTTTTTCATGGCGTTTTCTTAAATATTCAGCATCTTTTTCACCAAATACCAAGCTCATGTGCGGACATGAATTAATAAAATCTTTTGGCTCTTGAATATATCCTTTCGTGATCAGATAGGACCAGAATTGTTTTGAAATTTCAAACTGTTCTGCGATGCTTTCCGCTTTGGAGATATCGATAGAACCGTCGGGTTTTTCGGGAGTATAATTAAGCTCACAAAACGCTGAGTGGCCAGTTCCCGCATTATTCCAGGCGGCAGAGCTTTCCTTTGCAAACCTGCCCAGCCTTTCGAAGATGGCGATCTCCAGCTCGGGATCAAATTCGTGTAATAATGTAGCTAAAGTGGCACTCATAATTCCGCCACCTATTAGAACAACGTCGTATTTTGGTTTCGGCGTTCTGCTTGTAAGCGATTGTGACATAAATTAAATTTTATTATCAAAGTTCGTGAAAAGTTTTAAAATTTAAGGTTTTGTTTTCGTTATTTTTACAAGAGAAATTTCACGTTTTTATTAACTCAGCCTGAAAGATTTTCATTTTATCACCTTCAAAATACATCTCACCTTCCATAAATAAGTACCAAATAACCAACAATTTAACATAAAATTACTTTTATTAATGTTAAAATTTGTATTAAATGAAAAATATTAATTTTTTAAGATTAATTTATGAATAATATAAGTTCATTTAAGTTTATATAAAGAAAGTCTTTAATCATAATAGTTTACGGGATTAATTTTTATCAATAATTAGTGAAATTTTTAAATATTTTACACTTAATACTCTAAAAGAAGTGAAAAATAACACTTAAAAACGCTTTAAAAATGTAAAATATTCAATTTTATATTGATTTTTTATGTAATTTGCACCCAAATAATACGACCTAATGAAATCGTATTAAAATTATTTCGAATTTAAAAAAACAGGGATGAAAATTTTTAACTTGGTGAGTATTGTACTCACCCAACTCCTCTTTTCCCAAAGCGGAAATGTAGGAATCAACACGTCCAATCCGGACAACAGTGCTATTTTACACATTGAAAACTTTAACGGAACTCCGGCGACGGCAACGGCTACCATATCGGGTGGTGTGGTTACGGCGATCAACATTACCAACGGAGGGAGCGGCTACAAAACTGTACCGACCGTTAATTTTTATGATGGAGGATCTATCGTAAACGGAGGATCGAAAGCAAGAGCTACGGCTACCATTACCAACGGCGTAGTAACGGGAATTACTATAAATAATGGAGGAAGCGGCTATACAAGTGTACCTTCCGTTGTGATATCGGGAGGAAATAAGGGACTTTTGTTTCCCAGTTTGAATATTGCGAACCTAAGCAGCACGACAACTCCGGTTGCTTCTCCTGCAGACGGATTAATCGCTTTCAACGGTGGGACAAACAGCAATGCTAAAGCATTACATTTTTTCAACGGAGCAACCAACCAATGGCAAAGTACCATTGATGCAGAAGACACTCCAAAAATTGCGTATATACAACTGACCGGAAATCTGGCTTTATTGGATAATGCCATTCAGGGTATAAGTGGAAGACTTTTATCTAATCCTCTGTCTGTTTCGGCTGTTTCCAATATTAATGGATTTAAAGTATTGGCTTATGACAATGCGTATTCTTTGGTACTGCCGCAGGGAAATTATCTGGTAGAAGTAAATCTGAACCTCAACTCTCCCCAGGAAAATCCTTCCGGATTCAACGGAACGGCTCCTTTAACGGGAAGTACTTATTACCTTATGGGATATTTTATGGATTTTTATAATGACACTTATAATAATTCAACGGGAGTTTTCACTTCAGGTCCGGCATCGAGAAAGGAAATTCCTATTGTTTCCAAGGTTAGTACCAATCACCTTGCAAGCTGGTCGTATTATTACAGTGTTCCGGCGAATGCCAATGCCAATATTATCGGTGGCCTGAGATTGTATCTGGGAAGAATGCAGGGAAGTACCTTTTATGATCTGGTAAATGTAATTTCGAGCGAATCTTACATTAAAATTTCAAAGCTTTAATTAAAAAAACATGAAAAAAAATTATATCGTGATCTTATTGATACTTGTCAATATGGTCTATAGTCAAGTAGGCATTGGGAAAACTACACTGAACAGTTCAGCCGTTTTAGATGTCTCAAATTCCACCAATAAAGGGATACTCCTTCCGAGGGTAGATATTGTGGATATTCTGAATAATACTACACCGATCAGCAGTCCTGCAGAAGGATTGTTCGTTTACAACAAAGGAAATACCATCAGTCCGGGATTGTATATGTGGAAAAACAACAAATGGACACAAATAGCGGATACTTATAATTTGGTAAGCTATTTAATGCTTCAGAGAACTACTGATTACAGTATTTTGGGAGGATTGGCGAACGGAAGTTTTAAGAATTTTAATGATGCACAATTTACTGTAGTATCCAATGATATTGGCGCTTCTTACAACACCAGCGACGGGATTATTACCCTTCCGGGAAACAGCGGTTATCTTGTTAATATCTGTTTTGATATAAGAGATACAGAAGAAAGTTCCACTGCCGGTATTGGAAATACAGCCGTACACCTGCATCAGTATATATTAAAACTGATTGACCCAGCTACCAATACCCAATATGGTAAAGCTATAAGTGTGAATGCGCAATCTATAGCGAGCAATAAAACCCACACGATTAATCTCAGTTTTTCTTTTGTGACCACTTCCGCTACACCGATCAACCTTTTACCTGCAATTGCACATGCCGCAGGAGGAACATATCAGTCCGGAAGCGGAGGAACAACCCTGAACAACGGAGGAATCATTATTACCAATGCAAAAGTTGATATCCAAAGATCAGCTCTTAACCCATAATTAGCAAAGATGAAAAAATATATTTTAAGCTGTATTCTATTTATTTTAACATTTAGTTTACCGATAAACGCCCAAGTGGGAATTAATACCAGTTCCCCCAATGCAAGTAGTATTTTAGATATTAATTCAACCAATAAAGGAGTACTTTTTCCGCAGTATGACCTGACGGTGCTGAACAGTACTTCTACTCCGGTTGCCAATCCGGCAGATGGTTTAATGATTTATAACAAAGGAGGAGTTTCAGCTTACCCGAAGGGATATTATGTATGGATCAAAGATCAGTGGCAGCGTGCGATCATTTCCGGTTCGGAACCTCAGAATATGTCGCTTGTGAATATTACGGTGACCCCTCCTAATGTGTTAATAACCGCGAATAATACCAATAGTGTCGTTCCCAATCTTAGCATAGGATCCAATAAAATTACCGGAGCTTCACTGGCAGCGGACAAATCTACGATTACTTTACCAGCAGGAACTTATATTTTCCGATACTCTGTAGATACAGTAACCGGAACCAATAACACAGGACCCGCGAATACACAATATCTTTCGCGCAACTTCGTATGCACAAGATCATATTTAGTAAACGCAGCTACCAATACGGCTATAACAGAATCTAATAAAATGTGTCAGCTAAGTGATACCTTTACCTTTTTCCAGGGAACATTTTTCGTGAAATTGACGGCTCCTACCACAATCAAACAAAAATTTGAATTTGATACAGGCAACGGATTCACAAGAAGTGACCTTTTAATAAGATCTTCTTTCGCCATAAATATTACACGAATGGCTCAATAAAAAAACTCAGGTCGGAAGGCCTGAGTTTTCAAAATATTTTTAAACAAGATTTTATAGATGTAAAGTCTTGTTTTTTCATTAATTCAATTTTGTAGTAAGCTTTCTAAATTGTTTTTCGGCATTTTTTCCCTCATACAAAATCGCGTAGATTGTATCGATGATTGGGAGTTTAAGACCTTTTTCCTTGGATGTTTTATAAATTGAATCTGCTGCATAATATCCTTCTGCTACCATATTCATCGACTGGATCGCAGATTTTACCGTATATCCTTTTCCGATAAGATTTCCTAAGCTTCTGTTTCTGGAAAATAATGAATAAGCCGTTACCAGTAAGTCTCCCAGATAGGCACTTTCGTTCACATCTCTTGGGGCTTCATAAATAGCCTCAAGAAAAGTTTCCATTTCACGGATAGCGTTTGAAACAAAGACTGCCGTAAAGTTGTCTCCGTATCCCAAACCACTTGCAATTCCCGCTCCGATGGCGAAAATATTTTTGAGAATTGCGCTGTATTCATTTCCTAAAATATCCTTGCTGGAATGTACTTTAATAAAATCTGAATTAAAAATCTCTACCAGCTTCTCCGAAGTTTCATCTTCCACTGTGGCAATTGTAAGATAAGAAAGTCTTTCCATCGCAACTTCCTCAGCGTGACAAGGGCCAGCAATGACAGCCTGATTTCTAAAGCCAATTTTAAATTCATCTCTTAAATAATGAGCTACAACATCATTCACTTTAGGAATAATCCCTTTGATGGCGGAAACAAAGATTTTGTCTTTGTAGTCACAATTCATTTTATCCAAGGTATCCGAAAGATAAATGGAAGGCGTTGCAAGCACAATGATATCACAAGCAGAAACCAGTTCATTGATATCTGTTGTGAGCTTTAAATTTTTAAGGTTAAAATTCACTGCTGTCAGGTAAGTCGGATTGTGACCGCGAAGTTCAATGGCTCCTTTCACAAACTCATTTCTTACACACCAATGCACTACTTTACAGTTTTCAACAAGCATTTTTACAATAGCAGTCGCAAAACTCCCGCTCCCTACAACCCCTACGGAAATATCCTTTTTATTTTTTTTCGGACCCGAAGATTCTGTATCTGTTTTCTTTTTAGCCATAATAGAAATGTGAACTGCAAATATATTAAAACAAAGATTGAAGAGTAGTTTCCGGGGCATGATAAAACCCATTTTTAGATAAAATTAACACTTCAACGGTATAATTAGATGCTAAAAATTCAAGTTATAATTGTTATTCAGATTCTTAACTTTAGTATTAATTATTTAAAAACTTACACTATTATGATAAAAAGGGAACATTCAGATTCCTTTTTCGCGAAATATTAAGTTAATTGCCATTTGTATATTCACCTTCTACATAATTGCCATTTTGATAGCGGATTGTATCTATATGCCAGACGTAAACCCCCGAAATCATTATCCCGAGATCCTGGATGTATTCAAATATCATATTTTGCCATTTATCAAAAGGAGGCAGATGATTTTGTAAGACTAAAAATTCATTCAAATAATTATCATGCAGCTCAAGAGATTTAAAATAAGCTTCCTGGATTGTTATTTTGTATTCTTGCTGCAATACCTTCACAATATTCATAGTGTCACCTTCCCGATG
>CBFGVN010000173.1:0-7017 GCA_965651845.1 uncultured Chryseobacterium sp.
TAATTAACCGCGCTGTTATTCTGATTGAAGTGTAGCGTAGTGAAGAATCTATTAAATCTTTATTAAATTCTATATTACTTAACGAAGGAATCTAAATTTTTAATAACTAAAAACTATCGGCCGACCGAGCTAAACCATCTACTTTTTCCTAATTTTGCCTCTATGAATAACGCAGAAGTTTTAAAAGAGATCATAGAGCAAAGAAGGAGTATCTTCCCGAAAGATTATACAGATGTAGAAATTTCTCAGGAAATTATTGATGAAATTCTACATTCAGCAACATTTGCTCCCAATCATAAACGCACAAAACCTTGGCGTTTTAAAATATTCAAAGGTGAAGAGAAAGCAAAATTAGCTTCAGAAATGCAGGCTATCTATAAAGCTACACAGCCCGAACAACTTTTTTTGGAAAAGAAATACAATGATATTGGTTTTAAAATCAATAAAGCGGATGCTGTAGTTTCCATAGTTGTCAATTTCAGCGGAATGGTTCCGGAATGGGAAGAAATCGCTGCCGTTTCAATGGCGGTTCAGAATATGTATCTCACCTGCACGGCAAACGGAATCGGCTGCTACTGGAGTTCCCCGAAAATTGTAGATCACTTAAAAGAATCACTTACAATTGAAGAGAACCAGAAATGTCTGGGGCTTTTCTATATGGGAAAAATTTAATTCCTGTTTAAGGTTTTGAGGTCTTTTATCCAAGGTTAATAGTTATTTGAAAAACTTTAAACAAAAAACCTTAAACTTTAAACTTTTTTTATATCTTTGCACTCTTAAAATATTTAACTGGGACGAGTTCCCTTAAAATTCAAACATTATGTCAGTAAAAATCAGATTACAAAGACACGGTAAAAAAGGAAAGCCTTTTTTCCATATCGTGGTTGCAGATTCTAGAGCCAGAAGAGATGGTAGATTCATCGAGAAACTAGGAACTTACAACCCAATTACTAACCCAGCAACTATCGAGTTG
This sequence comes from uncultured Chryseobacterium sp., assembly GCA_965651845.1. Taxonomy (GTDB): domain Bacteria; phylum Bacteroidota; class Bacteroidia; order Flavobacteriales; family Weeksellaceae; genus Chryseobacterium. The sequence continues at coordinate 974 of CBFGVN010000173.1, forward strand.
AACGTTGATTCTGCTGTGAAGTGGTTAAACAACGGTGCTCAGCCGACTGATACTGCTAGAGCTATCCTTTCTTACAAAGGTGCACTTTACAAAAAACACTTACAAGGTGGTGTTGCTAAAGGAGCTTTTGATGAAGCTGAAGCTGAAAAAAGATTTAATGCTTGGTTAGAAACTAAAGAATCAAAAGTACAAGGTAAAGTAGATGGTTTAGCTACTGCTAAGGCTGATGCTAAGAAAGCTGCTTTGGATGCTGAAGCAAAAGTAAACGAAGCTAGAATCGCTGCTGCTGCACAAGCTGAAGCTGATGCTAAGGCTGCTGAAGAAGCTGCAAACGCACCTGCTGAAGAGGCTACTGAAGCTACAGAAGGAGAAGCTCCTGCTGCTGAATCTACAGAAGAAAACACTGAAGCTTAAGAAAACTCCTGTATGCGTAAAGAAGATTGCTATTTACTAGGAAAAATCACGCGCAGACATGGACTTGCGGGAAATGTAATCCTTAAATTGGATACAGACCAACCCGAGCTTTACAATAAATTGGAATCAATATTCGTTGAAATCAACGGATTATTGGTTCCTTTTTTTATTGCAAAAACATCCTGGAGCAAGACGGACGCTCTTAATATCGCTTTTAAAAATTCTACAGAGGCACTGGTAGACCAATCTTTGGGTAAAAATGTGTATCTGCCTTTATCTACACTTCCAAAACTTTCAGGAAAACAATTCTATTATCACGAAGTAATCGGCTTTACGATTTTTGATGAAGAAAATAACAACTGCGGGATCATTGAATCTGTAAATGATCAGACAGCACAGAATTATTTCGTTACGAATTTCGGTGGAAAAGAAATCGTGATTCCCATTATCAAAGACTGGATTCTTGAAGTCAACAGGGACGAAAAATTCATCAAAATGCAGCTGCCGGAAGGTCTTATTGATGTATTTCTGGTTCCTTCAAAGAAAGACGAATAAATTTAAAGAAAGCAAAAAAGCTTTAAGCAAATAAGCCTTTCACGTTTTAATTTTCCAATATTTTATTACTCATTACCAATTACTTATTACTCATAAATTGCGGGTAACAAATATTCCTGTACGATTTTATCAGCTTGAGAATGTGCGTAAGGTTTGTTATAGGCTTTGGCTGTAATAATCATCACTACAGGAATTTCTGTAAAGATAATAATCTTATTTCCACCATTTCCACTGGATTGATAGGCTTCAAATTCTTTATTTCCGGATTTATAGACTTTTCTCCAAAATAGATATCCATAACCTTCAAAATCTTTATTATCAGTAAAATAATTGGTGAAAGATTTTTTGATCCATTCTTGATCTATAATTCTTTTCCCATTCCATATTCCATTGTTTTTATACAACTGCCCGAATTTTGCAAAATCTAATGCGTTCATTCGCAATCCACCTGCCAGGGAAGGCTTATGTTGAGGGGTAAACTGCCATTTGTAATTCGTAATTCCGAGTAGTTGAAACAGTTTTTGATCAGCGTAATCTTTCAAGCCTTTAGGAACGGATTTATCTAAAATATCTCCGGTCAATACAACTCCCGCGGTGAAATAGTTCCATTTTTTCCCGATTGTATTTTCTGTCATGGGCAAATCCAAAGTGAATTTTATCCAATTATCAGTAGGGTACATATTTTCTTCATTTCCCGGAGATTCATAGTCATCGTCGTTTCCGTTAAATCCGGAGCTCATGGTCAGTAAACTTTTAATTGTAACGTTGTCTTTTTTAGAAGAATAATTTCCAAACTGTTTTAAATCATAAAATTCTTTCAGGGTTTGATTTTCATTTTTAAGATAACCATCTTTAATGGCAATTCCCATCAAAGCTGAAGAAAACGATTTTCCGACCGAACGTGTATCCTGCAGAGAATCTCTTCCCGAATGATTAAAATACTCTTCCAAAAGTAATTGATCATTCTTAATTACAACAATACTTGTAATATCCCGGAACCGATTTTCAGCAATTTTTTTGTTTAAAAGCCGGATTTTTTCCTGATTAAATTTTTCCTCAGAAATCTTCCAGTCATCGTTTGGAAGAATTTTTTGAACTGCAATTTGCTGTTCCGAAATATTTTTTTGTGGAATAATGAGTTTAATTTCCCCTTCCGCAATTATTTTGCCAACCTTCAATTCTGAATTCTTCAAATAGGGTTTGATCTGGATTTTTAATAGATGATTTCCTGCTTCCAAAGCATCAATTCCGCTGTGTGCTAGATAAAAACGCATCCATAAATATCTTCCCCAGGAATCTTCATTTTTGGTGCTGATAAAAGGAATTCTAAAAGTTGTTTTAATTTTTTTGCTTTCTGCTATTTCAGCTCCCGGATTGAGATTTTCGGTGTAGATTAATTTTCCGTCAACAAAGAAATTGAATTGATAATTTCCTTTTTTAAGCAATTCGTCCGCAGACAAAGCCGGATCAAGTTGATGTAAATAATTAACCAAAGAATTGCCCATGAAAACACGGATGTCAAAATCCTTATCCTCCTGAAATGTCATGGTTTTTAAAAAGTCACTTTCCTTTATATTTTCCAAAGGGATGGCTTTATCTAAGAAAACAATTTTGTTTAGATAATTTTTATGAACAGAATTTTCAATTTTTTCAGGATCAACAATATTTTGATTCTGTCCTACAGAAAGGCCGGAAATAAGAAGTAAAGCGAATAATATGATTGGTTTCATTATACATTTTATTTAAACAAAAATATACATCAGTTTTCAGAAAAAATAGAATGAAATTAACGTTTTTGATTTTCTATAATTAATTATAAATGAAAAATCATTTCAAAATCTTTCGATATTTCAACGGAGTGACACCAATATTTTCTTTAAAACAACGGATAAAATGGCTCTGATCTGAAAACCCACATTCTAAAGCAAGTTCAGATAGTGATTCAAATTCATTTAAAAGTGCCAAAGATTTTTCGATTTTCAATTTTCTTACGTATTCTCCTAAAGTACAGTTGAAATGTTTCGAAAAGTCTCTGCTTAAATGCATCGGATGAATGTTTAAAGTGCTCGAAAGTTCTGTCAGACCCGGCTTTTCTGTGAAATTTTCGTGAAGAATTTCATCTATTTGCTTTACCCAGTTTGGTTTTTTTTCCGAATTTTCTTTTTGATTGGAAAGTTGATGAAAAATATTCAGTAGAAGTTGATGAATATTTAGTTCAAATGTATCATCATCTAATTTTGATTCTTTAAAAACCTGATATATTAATAATTTTAAAGAAGGATTTTTAATGTTAAAACTTCCTTCAGCCAGATCTTTTGAAAGTTGAAATTTTTTAAACCATTTTTCAGTAATTTCAATATGAAATCCACGCGTGAAAACATCAGGTTTTATGTTGTAATGAGCGTCTTCCCAATGATGATAAAGTAATGTTCCGGCGGAGCAGTCGTAGATTTCTTTTTTGTTTCCTTCTGTCATATTTCCATGTAGGAGAAAGGTGAAATATGGATTTTCATGATAATGCCAGTCGACAAAGGCATGAGTGTATTCCGTATCCGTAATGGTTATTCCATCGAACTTATGGGTTTTGTTGGTTTCCCCGAAAAATTCACCGTTACGAAGCGTTTTCATGTTATAGTTTGTTTTAAATTTTCAATCTGTTTATACATTTTATTGAAAAATATTTTTCTGTCGCGGTTGCCTGAAGTGTTCAGTGATTTTGAATTTTTAATCTGATGTTCAAAATAATTCAATGTTTCGCTGCAAGTTTTTTCATCATTAATTAAAATATATCCGAACATATTGGTGGGCAAAGCGAAAAGCGACCGTTTGGGATGGTGAAAAAAAATATCATTGGAAAGATGCATCAATTCATTTTCGTACAGGTGAAATTTCGGGCTGCTTTCTGTTTTCTGCTCAATATATTCAATTAACTCCTTTAATTCATCCAGAATAATTTGAGCTTCATTTTTCTTCAAAAGCCCGGTTTCGTAATAAAACAAAATCTGCTGCAAAATACTGGAGACCGTCATGTCGTTCCAGAGCTCTATTACGTTTTGTTCTTCGTATTTCTTTCTCAGCTCTTTGGTGTCCGTATCAAAATCTGGCGGTGAAAACTGCAGAAAAGGAATGAAAACCTGTTTGGCATTCAGCAAATTCATCCAGACATAAACTTTAAAACGGGAGAGAAGTGTATCTGAAAGTGTATAAAAAAACGGGATATCTTTCGCAGAATAATAAATAGTTATTCCGTCTGAAAGAGGGAGGCTTTCGAAAACATTAAGATTATTTTTAAAAAAAGACTGTAAATCTTCCGTTTCTGTAACCGCCGATGTTTTTTGAACCAAGATCTGATGGTCTGTGGTAATAAATTGGTTAAGTGAAATCTGATAATATTTTGCCAGCTCTACAGCTTCTTCAAAGCTGAATTTGGCCTTCAGGGAAGTTCTTCGGTGTGCTGCATCATAGCTGATCGAAAGAATATTGGCGATCTCGTCATTTAAAGATCCGTTACCAATTTTCTTTCTGATTTCTTTAAGCAAACGTTCCTGATGCATGTTTTTGTGATTTTCACAAATTTAATCATTTATTTTAATTTTTTTTCGCATTCATTTTCAAGTTTTCTGCTAATAATTTTGAAGCATAATTTTTAAACTAAGAAATCATGAAAATTATACCATATATTTTAATTGTCATAAGATTTATTCTAGCTCCAATCATTTTGTTATTGGCTTATTTCAAAGGAGAAGAATCCCGATTTTTAATTTTAGCTTTAATGTATTTCGGATTATTAACTGATATTTTCGATGGTATTATCGCCCGAAAAGTTGGTGTTTCTTCTGAGAAATTAAGAAGATTAGACAGTCAGACAGATTTGGTTTTCTGGCTTTCATTAGGTTTTGCTGCTTATTTTTTGAACTCTGAACTTATTATAAAAGAATGGAAAGGCGTTGCTTTAATCTTTATTATGGAAGCCATGTGCTATATCGTAAGAATCTGGAAATTCGGAAAATAAACCTGTACTCATGCTTTTTTATCGAAAATGTGGGGGTTGAGTTTATTAATCGCTTTTACTTATTTAATCGGGTTTCAGCAAGCAGGCTGGGCTTTTTATCTTACAGTTGTTTTAGGATTTATTTCTCATATTGACGTTATTCTTATTGTCTTATTGCTTCCAAAATGGCAATATGATGTTCCGAGTTCATATCATGCATGGAAAATCAGGAACGGAAAGCAGAGAAAAAAGACGATTTTCTTCAATTAATTGATATTTAAAGCATAGTTTTTCATTAAATAATTGATAAATCATTTTTTAATTAAGACAGTGTAATCATCAAGTTGCGCTGTTTTTTTGTAACTTTGCACTCGTTAATTTTTATACAAAAATTTATAATCAACAAATGAAAAAGCAGACAATTAAGGAAATCCTGCAGGATTACAAGAAAGTATTACATCATGACATTACGGTTTACGGTTGGGTAAGAACGTTCCGTGCAAATCGCTTTATTGCGCTTAATGATGGTTCTACGATTAATAATTTGCAAATAGTTGTTGATTTCGAAAATTTCGACGAAGAGATTATTAATAAGATAAGTACAGCTTCTTCTCTGAAGATCGTAGGGGAAGTGGTAGAAAGCCAGGGAGCGGGACAAGATGTAGAGATTCTGGCTAAAAAAATTACAATTTTAGGAGATAACTTTACAGAAGATAGAGATAAAACAATCCTTCAGCCGAAAAAACACGCTTTGGAAACATTGAGAGAGCAGGCTCATTTAAGATTCAGAACGAATTTATTTGGAGCTGTTTTCAGAGTGCGTCATGCAGTGAGTTTTGCAGTACATTCATTCTTCAACCAAAACCAGTTCTTTTACATCAACACACCTGTAATTACGGGTGCTGATGCGGAAGGAGCAGGTGAAATGTTTGGGGTAACCAATTTTGATTTGAACAATATTCCAAGAGATGAGCAGGGAGATATCGATTATTCTCAAGATTTCTTTGGAAGAAAAACAAACTTAACGGTTTCCGGACAGCTTGAAGGGGAGACTGCAGCTATGGGATTGGGAAGAATTTATACT
>CBFGVN010000174.1:0-7008 GCA_965651845.1 uncultured Chryseobacterium sp.
TATCTTGGCGTCTGATTGGTAGAAGATTTGAAATGTTCGTTTCCAAGACCACCTTTTCCTCCCTGCATCAGGATGATTTCCTGGCCGTCTTCCATGATTTCACCAATAATTTCGCCGTCTTCATTTTTAGCAATAGTTCCGATGGGAACTTCGATATAAACATCTGCTCCGTAGGCCCCTGTTAACTGGTTTTTTCCTCCGTTTTCACCACGTTCCGCTTTTACGTGACGGGTATAACGAAGGGGAAGTAAAGTCCATTCATTAGCATTTCCTTTCATGATCACGTGACCTCCACGACCTCCGTCTCCACCATCAGGGCCACCTTTGGGGATATACTTTTCTCGGCGAAGGTGGGCAGAACCTGCACCTCCGTGGCCGCTTTTACAATGAATCTTTACGTAATCTACAAAATTTGACATAATTTTAATTCAAGGTTTTATGTTTAAGGTTCAAAGTTTTAACCTTGAATTTGGAACTTTGAACCTTGAATCAAAAATTTTATTTTTGAACCTTTTCTACTTCAGCGAAAAGTTTTTCGGAGATTTCGTTGATATCTCCTACACCGTTGATCTCCACATACTTACCTTGTTGTTTGTACAATTCGGCTACTTCAGCTGTTTTTGCGTAGTATTCTTTTATTCTGTTTTCAATGATTTCTACATTGCTGTCGTCTGATCTTCCGCTTATTTCACCTCTTTTCAGCAATCTTTCAACCAAAATTTTATCTTCCACTACCAAAGAAAGACAAACGTCAATCTCGTCATTCAGTTCTTCTTTTACGATCTTTTCCAATGCTTCTGTCTGCACAGCCGTTCTTGGATATCCGTCGAAAATAAATCCTGCCGCGTCGGTAGGTTTTCTGATCTCATCAATCAGCATATCTGTTGTTACCTGATCTGGAACCAATTCTCCTTTATCGATGTATGATTTTGCCAGTTTTCCAAGTTCAGTATCATTTTTCATATTAAATCTGAAAAGGTCACCTGTTGAGATTTGCTTTAAATTAAATTTCTCGATCAGATTTTGAGCCTGAGTTCCTTTTCCACTTCCTGGAGGGCCGAACAGAACAATGTTTATCATAATGTTGTTTCGCTTCTGGCAATTGGCGAATGGCTTCTTGCTTTTAGCTTTTTTAGTTAATATTTTACTTTTTATTTCGATTTAATATTTAAAGCTAAAAGCCAGTAGCTAATAGCTATCGGCAATCTAATGATTGATTTGTCCGTCTTCTAATTGATACAAATTCGGTAAGTTTCTACCCAATTCATCATAATCCAATCCGTATCCAAGAACAAATTTATTTGGAATTTCTCTTCCGATATAATCCAGCTTGAAATCTTTTTTATACACTTCCGGTTTCAATAAAAAAGAAGCTATTTTTACAGACTTCGGACGCTGCGTTTCATTAAAATATTTGAAAAGACTTTCTACTGTATTTCCGGTATCCACGATATCTTCTACCAAGATGATGTGACGGTCTTTTACGTCTTTCGTAAGCTCCATTTTCTGGTAAACGATCCCCGTAGATTCGGTTCCCGCATAAGAACTCATCTGGATAAAAGCGATCTCGCAATTTCCCGGATAATGTTTCAAAAGGTCTGAGAAGAACATGATCACTCCATTCAAAACCCCAATGAAAACAGGAACTTCATCCTTGTAATCTTCATAAATTTTTAAAGCCGTTTCCTTTACGATCTCCTGAATTTCGGCATCCTGCAAATAAGGAACGAAAGTTTTGTCGTGAACTTTAATACTTTCCATAAAATTTTTAGTAGGCGGCAAAGTTACGGAATTTTGATGAAAGTTTCCTATGAGTTTGATTGGGGTTGTGTTTTAGGGTCTCAGTGTATTAGTGTTTGAGAGTTTTAGTGTTGAAGAGTTCTTTTCCTGTCTGTCATTCAGAACGAAGCGAAATTCAAACCTTCAATTAAAATGATGTTGTAAATTTTTCAAAATGAAGCATATTTAAAAATTCTTATCTTTGCAGCACACAAAAACCCAAACAACAGACATGTAGGATATAATTTCTTTCAGATTTAATTGAACAATAACGAAAATGTTATTGAAGTTTAACCTTAATTAAGAAAGAAATCATGCTTTTTCTACAAAATATATCCTTTGGGTTTCCGGCGGGAAATCTGCTATTTAATTCTATCAACTTAACGATACAAACTCATACAAAATCGGCTCTGGTCGGAAGCAACGGCATGGGGAAATCTACCTTGCTGAAAATCATGGCGAATGAAATAGAACCTTTGGAAGGAAATATTCATATTCAGGGTGAAATTTTCTATGTTCCGCAGATGTTTGGAAATTTTAATGATCTGACGGTCGCGGAATGTTTAAAAATCGATAAAAAACTGGAAGCACTTCAAAAAATTACGAATGGGGAAGTGGATGAAGTATATTTTGAAATGCTGAATGATGATTGGGACATTGAAGAACGCTGTCAGCAAGCTTTACAATATTGGAAACTGGAAAATTTAGATCTCAATCAAAAGTTAGAAAGCCTGAGTGGAGGACAAAAAACAAAGGTTTTTCTTGCGGGAATTCAAATCAATCAGCCTGAAATTGTTTTTCTGGATGAACCAACGAATCATCTCGATTTGGAAGGTCGAAATCTGTTGTATGATTTTATTGAAAAAACAAGTTCTACGGTTGTGATGGTCAGTCATGACCGGACTTTGCTGAATTTGGTTGATACCATTTTTGAACTGAGCAATCAGGGAATTTCGACCTATGGCGGAAATTATGATTTTTATGCCGAACAAAAAGAAATTGAAAGAACGGGCACTGAAAAAGGCGAAAGAAAAAGAACGCGAAACACTGGAACGAAAGCAAAAACTCGATGCACGGGGAAAAGGAAAGCAGGAGAAATCGGGTGTGGCGAGAATTATGATGAATACGCTGCGGAATAATGCAGAGAAAAATTCTTCGAAATTAAAATCCATTCATGCCGAGAAAATTAATGATATTTCCGGTGATTTGCGGGATTTGCGTTCGTCGGTGAGAAACGCGGATCAGATGAAAGTGAATTTTAATGATTCGAATCTGCATTCGGGGAAAATTTTGATTTCGGCGGCGGAAATTAATTTTAAATATAATGAAGAAAATCTTTGGAAAGAAAATCTCAATCTTGAAATCCGAAGCGGTGACAGGATTTCCATCAAAGGCTCGAACGGTTCGGGGAAAACGACGTTGATCAAGCTGTTGTTGGGAGATTTGCAGCCTTCCGTTGGAAAAATTTCGAGATCAGATTTTCGGACGATTTATATTGATCAGGAATATTCTTTGATTGATAAACAGGCGACAGTTTATGAGTTTGCTCAACAGTTCAACGATAATGCATTGCAGGAATCTGAAGTGAAAACTTTATTGTCAAGGTTTTTATTCGGAAAGGAAACATGGGACAAAAAGTGTGATGTTCTGAGTGGCGGAGAACGTCTACGACTTCTTCTGTGCGGACTTTCCATCAGCAATAAAGCACCCGATATGATTATTCTCGATGAACCGACGAATAATTTAGACCTTCAAAATGTGGAAATTCTAACGAATTCTATTAAGGATTATCATGGAACTTTGGTGGTGATTTCGCATGATGGAGTGTTTTTGGAGGAGATTGGGGTGAGCGGTGAAATTGTTTTGTATAAAAATATTTCTTTGTAAACTCTAAACCTAACAGGTTTTTAAAACCTGTTAGGTTTGCTTTCTAAGGAACATTATTTGTCATTCCGCAGGAATCTAAGCTGTTGAAAGGCTTTTGCGTCTACGGAATGATATTTATTTAATTTCTGAAAGTGTCCATCTAAAATACATGTTAGTATTTATTAAATCAATAAGAACATCTTCAAAATTTTCAATAAAGTTATTGCCTAAATTTTTTGGCGTCTGTTGTAAAGCTTCTTCCAATTTTTCTTTAGTGTAGTAATGCCCTTTCACTTCATTGTTTTCGTCACGTACAAGATAATAGATTTTGTTTCTTAATAAGACGGTTATCAATTCACCAAGTTCGTCATATTCATCATATTCATCTTTGTATATATCATTTATTATTAAATCATAATTATTATTTTGAATATTATAATTTTTTTGGAAAATTCTAATTAACCTTTCCTTATTTAATTTGTCGATTACTTCAACAAGAGCTTGTTTTTCACCTGTGGCACTTCCAAATTCAAATATTCTGCTGTCTTTTTTTACAAGAAGTATAGGACCTTGACCTATTAAACATACTTTTTTATCCTTTGCTTGATAACCAAAAACGAAGATATCATCATAATCTTCTGTGTAACTAACTTCAACATGATCTCCAGCATTATTTAGTACATATTCTTTAGCTATTTTTAAATATTCATCTTTAATGTTTTCTTGCATATTCTTTTAAATATTTTTTGTGAAGATTGTTTAAAAAGTTATTGTGGGTGAAATTTTTTATAAATCTTGAATTTGCTTTTCTTAAATCATTGTAATAATGCTGATTTATTTTTCAAAAGGTATATTTTTATCTTTACAATATTTCTCTATTTCAGAATCATTTAAGAAATATTTATCGCAAAATTCGTCTAATTCTTTTTCTGCTCCAGTTATATATTTTTCACTTGCAGTTAGTAATTTTTCAGTTTGTTCAATGAAATTTTCAAAGTCTTTATTAATTTTGCAAAGTTTGTCTATTGTTTTAAAATCTAAGTCACGATAAACTGCAGGAAATAATATTTTACTTTGATAAGGATTCGCATTCAATTCAATAATGCCAATACCAAATGACTGATTTAGTCTAGACATTTCTTCATGCAAACTATCACTAAATTCAAAAGCAACTAAATACCCATAATTAGCCCAACTTGAATTAGAAACAGCTTGAAAATAAGCTTTCTTAAGCTCACTATCACTATTAATTTCTCTTTTAAGTTCATACGAGCTTAATTTAAATGTATCAACACGATTGATTGATTTGAGGAAATTTTGACTTGCTTTAGTTTGAAGATTTAAAAACTTAATTCCAACCATGTCAGGATGAGTCCATATTTGATTATTATCCTTTCCATTAGATTGTTCATGAAAAATAGTTTTTGAAAAAGTTTCGGTATTTTTCAAAAAACTACTTAATAATTTATGTAGATCTCGCTCTTCGTAAACTTTTGTTTTTATTTCTTCTTTTACCACAATTGATGTAATAATATTATCATCGTTTGAAATATATTCTTCAATCTGTTGTTCATTTTTTGTTAAATAATAATAATAAGTACCATTGGACTTTTTAATTCTTTTAACTCTAGAATCTCCCCATCTTATAAAATCTCCAAGTTGAGCAGATACAGTTGAAGCAGGCGTTTTGCCTTTTGAAAATTCATAATAATTTTTTTCAACAATATGATTGTAGACTTCTACATTATAAACAGGAATTACCAAATCTTCAAGACTTTTTAAAATAGCTTCTTTTACTGTCATTAGTTTTTGTAATAATTGATTTCAAATATAATTAAATTTCTTATAGAAGCCCCATGATTTCCACCACCCAAAAATAAAATCCACCACAAATTTGCTCACCCAATTTTTTAAAAGTAATTTTGCATGAATCTAAAAACAAAAGTAAAATATGTCAACTTACGTAGTTGTAGGTCTTCAGTACGGAGATGAAGGTAAAGGAAAAATCACAGATGTTTTATCGGCAAAATCGGATTACGTTGTTCGTTTCCAGGGTGGAGACAACGCGGGTCACACGGTTTATGTGGGCGATGAAAAGTTTGTTTTACACCTTCTTCCATCGGGAGTTCTTCAGTGCAAAGGGAAGTGTATCATTGCAAACGGGGTAGTGGTAAATCCTAAATCTTTTATTAAGGAGGTTAATCAGATAGAAAGCAAAGGTCTTAGAACAGACCACATTTTTATCAGCAGAAGAGCACATGTGATCATGCCTTACCACATTCTTTTGGATACGTACCGTGAAGAAGAGCACGGAGGAACACAGATCGGAACAACTAAAAAAGGTATCGGACCTTGCTATGAAGATAAAATTGCAAGAGTAGGTATCAGAATGGTAGATCTTCTGAATCCTGAGATTTTAAGAGAGAAAATTGAGAAAAACTTAAAAGTAAAAAATTCTCTTTTTGAAAAATATTACGGAAAACCAACATTAGACGTAGAAGAGATTTACAACGAATTTTTAGAGATCGGGAAACAGCTTCAGGACAGAATCGTTGATACGGAACTAGAACTAAACGAAGCCATCCAGGATGGTAAAAACGTTTTATTCGAAGGAGCTCAGGCGTTGATGCTTGATATCGACTTCGGAACGTATCCATACGTAACTTCATCTTCTCCGTCAACGGGAGGTGTTTGTACAGGAGCGGGTGTTCCGCCGACATCACTTCAAAACCTTATCGGTGTTGCAAAAGCATACTGCACAAGAGTAGGAAACGGACCTTTCCCGACTGAATTGGACAACGAATTGGGTGAAAATATCAGACAAATCGGTGGTGAATTCGGAGCTACAACAGGAAGACCGAGAAGAACAGGCTGGTTAGACCTTGTTTCTTTAAAGCACGCTTGTATGATCAACGGTATCAATAACTTAGTAATAACAAAGCTAGACGTTCTTACAGGAATTGAAAACCTTAAAATCGCTACTCATTATAAAACTGAAGACGGAAAAATTATCGATTATTTCACTTCTTCTACAACAAAATTATACGATTACGAAGCGATCTACGAAGAGCTTCCGGGCTGGACAGAAGATATCACGAAAGCAAGAAGCTATGACGAACTTCCGGACAACGCTCAGAAATACATCGAGTTTATAGAGAAATATTTAGGAATCAATGTTTATTTGGTTTCTGTAGGGCCGGAAAGAAGCCAGAACATCATCAGAAAAGAATTATTCTAAGGAATATTTTTAAATAAATTAAAAGAGACTGTCGTTTTGATGGTCTCTTTTTTATGTTATAATGCTTCGAGAGCCTCAGCATGACAACGCGACAAAAATACAGTTAATAAAACAGTTAGTATTAG
>CBFGVN010000175.1:0-6976 GCA_965651845.1 uncultured Chryseobacterium sp.
CATGTTTTTTAATATCTTCTCAAAAACTGATTTTTCAGAGATAAGTTTTTTCAGAAAAATCTCGTTACTTTTTGGTTCGTATATTTTAATATTTATATGTATTATGCTCAGTTTGGTGCTAATTGCACCGGCAGATTATTTGATAGTAAATGTTCTAAACTATGAATCTGTAGCTAATCTTGTATCAATATCAACAAAAGAAATTGGGAAAGAAAATATTTATAAGGTAGTAATAATTTTTCCTTTAATAGAGGAAATTTTATTTAGATTATTTCTAAAACCTACGAAATTTACTATAAGTATGTTTTCATTATTCTTCACATTTTATATGTTGAATCGGAATTTCACACATATATATTACTCAGGTTTAGAATTTTATGTAAAATTATTTATAGCAAGTATAGTTGCGATATTATTTTATTTAAAATGTGATTATTATATTCCATTTATCGAAAAGAATAATAAATATTTTATAATTATTTCTATAGTGGTTTTTGGACTGGCACACATTTCAAATATTAAATCTCTTCACTTTCAGTTGATGTTGTTTTATCCAATCTTTGTTATTCCTCAAATGATAATAGGATACTTTATTACAAATGCACGACTCAAATTAGGTTTTTTTTGGGGAATATTATTACACTGTTTAGTAAATTTAATCAATGTATATATTTAAAAATAAAAATATGGAAAATTTAAAATTATTAACAATCGATGAATTAAAAGAATACAATGGAGGACATGATGGTATTGCTTATGAAGCGGGACAAACCGCTGCAAAAATTGTAAAATATGGGCGATATGTTATCACAGCTATTGGCTTCTTTTTAAATTGAAATTAAAATTATTATGATTAGACATAATTAAAATGTATTTTACAATTATTTCTTCTTATAGATAAAAGCTGTCTATGTATAGCCAGCTTTTATTTTCAGTTTTTGTTTGATTTTAATTAAAAAATTTAAGATTTAAAAAAATATATTATAAATAAAAAAGTAATCACTCGTATTATGATAGCGGCAATTTTTTAGCATGGTCAGCTTATGAAAATAGAGAAGATATAAAACGAGGATGGCAAGATGCTCGTAATGATAATATTCATACGAACAGATAAAATTTCTTTTATTTAAATCAGACTTCATTATTCTCACAAGTTATTTTCTCTTCCATTGTATAAAATACAAGTTGTTCTTTCAACAATAAATATGTGAACAAAAACACAAATGAAAAAATCAATTTATATAGGAATCTTAATTCTTGTAATTATACTCCTATGCACTTTACCGATCATTTCCGTCCCCATTTCCTCTTCATCAAGAGGTGTGATACGATCTGTTCAGGAGAACACAAAAATTTCTGCTATTGTTTCAGGGAGAGTTATTTATAGTAAACTAGAAAAAAATAATCAGGAACTCAAACAAGGGGATACTTTGCTCATCGTAACAGCAGAACAGCTGGATACTCAAAAGAATTTACAAAACAGCCAAAGTTCAGATTATTCAGCACAATTGCAGGACTTAAATAAACTTACAAGAGGACAAATCTCAGGCTTACAAACCGGGCAATACCAAAGAGAATTATCTGCCATGCAGGAAAAAATTGCACAAATACAGACTCAATTGTCTTTAGCTCAAAAAGATTTTGACAGGGCAGCTACCCTTTATAACCAAGGAGTAATCCCCAAAGCAGAATATGATAAATTTTTCTACAGTCTTCAAGGACTTAAAAACCAGATTGCCGGAATAAGAGAGCAACAAATTGCTCAATGGCAAACACAGAAAAGAGAAGTAGAAAGACAAATCCGCTCTTTAGGTTCAGAAGTGCAACGTATCAACCAGGAACAAAAAAACTATATCATCACAGCACCCATTTCCGGAAGGCTTGTTAATTTCTCCGGAATACAGAAAAATAATTTTCTGACGCAAGGACAAGACATAGGAGAAATTTCGCCGGAAGTTTCCCTGGTTGCAGAATGTTTGGTTTCACCAAAAGATATAGGTTTTATCCACACAGGCCAGAACGTAAAATACCAAATTGATACTTATAATTATAACCAATGGGGATTATTAGAAGGCAAGGTTTCTGAAATCGACCAGAATATTAAAATTAATGAACAAACCGGAGAAGCTTTCTTTCGGGTTCTCTGCCAAATGGATAAAAACTATTTACAATTGAAAAACGGCTACAAAGGACAAATTGATAAAGGAATGACTTTTACAGTACGTTTTCACCTGATCGACCGTACATTATGGCAATTATTGTTTGACCGCGTTGACGATTGGTTCAATCCAAAATTAAAATAATACGTTACATAAAATACCATGAAAACTTTTACTATAATTTAAAGTTTTAACACACAAATGAAAAAAGATACATTGATTCGACAACATGATATTAAAGACTGTGGTGCTGCCTGCCTTGCTTCCGTGACAGCGCACTACGGGTTAAAAATACCTATTGCCAAAATCCGTCAGATCTGTCATACCGATACAAGAGGAACGAATGTTTTAGGTTTAATACAGGGGTTGGAACAAATGGGCTTCAATGCAAAAGGGGTAAAAGGGGGTGTTGATGCTCTGCCGGAACTTCCATTACCCGCTATCGCCCATATTATTGTTAACGGGCAAATGCATCATTATGTTGTCATTTATAAGGTAACAAAAGACAAAATCACGGTGATGGATCCTGCAAGAGGGAAATTGGAGGAGTACAAAATAGAAGAGTTTTCAAAAATATGGACAGGAGTGCTTATTCTATTGGAACCTAATGAATATTTTGAGCAAAGAGATGAAAAAACAAGTCTCTATAAAAGGTTCTGGAACTTAGTTCAACCACACAAAAGTATTTTAGTTCAGGCTTTATTAGGAGCATTGGTCTATACTATTTTGGGGCTGTCAACCTCTATTTATATTGAAAAAATAACAGACTATGTTCTGATAGACGGAAACAAACGGCTTTTAAATCTGCTTTCTGTAGGAATGATTGTGATACTATTGTTTCAGGTTTTTATTGGAGCTATGAAAAGTATTTTAGTATTACAAACCGGGCAAAAAATGGATAAACACCTTATTCTCGGTTATTACAAACATCTGCTAAAGCTTCCGCAGCGTTTTTTCGATACCATGAAAGTCGGGGAGATCATTTCAAGGGTGAATGATGCCGTTAAAATAAGAACGTTTATCAATGATGTTTCAATACAAATTTTTGTCAATATTTTTATCATTATTTTTTCATTTGCTTTGATGTTCACCTATTATTGGAAATTGGCTCTCATTACGGCGTTGGTGATTCCTTTTTATTTTTTAGTGTACTGGATTACCAATAAATTGAATAAAAAAGCGGAAAGACAGTTGATGGAGGAAAGTGCAGAGTTAGAATCTCATTTAGTTGAATCCATCACTTCCGTAAAAACAATCAAACAATTTGGTGTTGAAACTTTTGCTAATAATAAAACGGATAATGCTTTTTCTAAATTATTAAAAACAATTTATGCTTCGGTAATGAATGCATTATTTTCGGGCAATTCATCAGAGTTTTTATCCCGAATATTTACGATTGTATTACTTTGGGCAGGTTCAGGATATGTGATTGACAGAGTTATCACTCCCGGAGAATTATTATCGTTTTATGCTTTAATAGGGTATTTTACAAGTCCTGTTTCACAATTAATTGGGATGAATAAAACTATTCAGAATGCTTTAATAGCCGCCGACCGTCTTTTTGAAATCATGGATCTGGAACGTGAGGAAAGTACAGATAAATTAGAATTGACAAAAGAAAATATTGGAGATATTGAATTTAAGGAGGTAAGTTTTAGCTATGGCAGTAGAACCGAAGTTTTTACAAACTTCAATTGTCTTATAAAAAAAGGAGAAACAACTGCTATTGTTGGAGAAAGTGGCAGTGGTAAAACCACCTTAGCTTCTTTAGTTCAAAATTTGTATCCGCTTAAAATAGGAAAAATTATGATCGGGGATTATGACATCAATTATATTTCCAATTATTCTTTAAGAAATTTAGTGTCTGTAGTCCCGCAACAAATTGATTTATTCTCTGGAAATGTGATTGAAAATATCGCTTTAGGAGAGGATTTCCCAGATATACAGAGAATTTTAAACATCACAAAAAACTTGGGTATATTAAGTTTCGTCGAAAAATTACCCAACGGTTTTCAAACTTATCTAGGTGAAAACGGAGCTTTGCTATCTGGTGGGCAGAAACAAAGAATTGCTATTGCAAGAGCTTTATATAAAAATCCTGAGATTTTAATATTAGACGAAGCTACTTCTTCTTTGGATACTGAATCAGAATTGGTAATTCAAAATACTTTACAGGAATTCAGAAATCAAGGAAAAACCATGATTGTTATTGCCCATCGTTTAAGTACTATCGCCAATGCTGATACTATTTTGGTAATGAAGGACGGACAAATTATAGAAAAAGGTAATCACTTTGAGCTTATCTCCAAAGACTCAATTTATAAATCGATGTGGGAAAAACAAAGCAAAAATCTGAATTAATCCCGTCTATTAATTAAATTAAAATCAAAAAATAATGATCGACTTAATATTAAATATATTCTTATTAATAATAGAGTTCATAACAACTTTAAAATAAAAACGCTGCAGATTGCAGCGTTTTTATTTTATGATTTATTCATTTTTTCAGCGATTCTTCTTTTTCTTTTCCGTTCATAGATGATTGATACTATCTTACCTCCAATCCATGAAAATGGGAAAAATGTAAGAAAAATAGAAATCTTATAGAATGTAGGATGATAGGGAAAAACAATCACATCCAACATGGCTATGAAAAGCATGATGAAACCGATGAGAATAGCATAAGCTACTTTAGCGTATTTAACGATCATTGCTGTTGCAACTCCTCCAATTGTAGTTCCCAATCCGGAAATAAACAACAGAAAGCCAAAGAAAGCATCATTATTCCGCATACTTTGAAGAAATCTTTGCCAATGCTCAAACGGAGCAAAAGCTTCGAAAGTAACCCATTGCGGAAACACCCTTATACCAAGAGTAATAATAAGTCCGGCGATCCCAAGACCTACAATAACCGCTAATGTATTTCTTAAAAAGTTCATTAATCCTGATGTGCGATCATAGAGATTTCAATATCAACGTTTTTTGGCAGGCAAGAAACCTGTACCGTTTCACGAGCCGGAAAGCTTTCTGCATCTAAATAAGAGGCATAAATATCATTCATTACTGCAAAATCATCCATATTTTTAAGGAAAATTGTTGCCTTTACAACATTTTTAAAAGTCATTCCTGCTTCTGTAAGAATAGCCTCAAGGTTTTTCATTACCTGATGTGTTTCTTTCTCAATTCCTTCCACTAACTTACCTGTTGCAGGATCTACAGGGATCTGACCAGAGATGTACAAAACACCATTTGCCATATTGGCTTGTGAATAAGGTCCGATAGCTGCAGGAGCATTTACAGTGTTGATTATTTTTTTCATTAGAATTTATTTTGGGTGCAAATATAAAATTTATATTCTATTTCTATAATCAAATATCAAATCTGATGCTAAAATGGTGCATTAGGCTGAGTAAAACTTCTGTCTTTGTACTTCAGGGCATCACTTAAGATATTGGCTTTGATACCGATAAAGAAATCGTATACCTTATATTGTCCAAACGGAACCCAGTTGAAATTAATGGTAAAACTTCGTTGATCCCTCGAAAAACCGATTCTTGTATAAGCCAATTCTTTCGTTACCAAATCATAATGTGTACTTCCGTTGATATTCCAGAATGGAGTCAGCTTGAGGCTTCCGTCGAGACCTATTGAAGCCAGTCTTGTCGGTGTTCTCGAAGCTGTACTTTTGGTATAGGCGTAGTTGGCATTTACATTTAAAGTCCAGGCCTGATCGAAGTGAGCGTAATTATCATCATCAAAATAATAATTTTCATTCCTGATTTCCCCTTTCGTCTTATATTTTTTTGCATAATCTGTTTTCTCTCCAAACAATTCGCTGCTTAAAGGATAAGATAACTGAACGTTGAATCCCTGCACACTAAAATGTCCGAATTCCTCAGTTCTGATTCCCGTTTCCTGCCCCGGAAGGTAAATGATTTTATATGGATCTAATGATAAACTTGTATTAACGCTTAATTTATTATTAAAGAAAGAAGACTGCCCGTTTAAAGTAAAGATAGACCAAGGGTGATCTTTCGCCGCAAAATTGTAGCTTCCCGAAAGGTTCAACGATTCAAATATTTTAATTTTTTTCACACCTGTTGAATCGCTTTTAGACTTTACTTTCATCTCGATATTGTTCCCGATATTGAAACCTAAAGCTCCTACCATTCCGCTTGACGGACTTCCGATGATCCCGCCTTCAAAAATGGAATATGGCGTCAAAGCTCCGTTCGCATCATAATAATTTCTGTAATATCCGAACCCTGAGCCACCAAAATCAGGAGAATAAGTAAACCCGATACTCGGCGTCATCATGTGTCTGATCGCCTCAATCGCAGAACCTTTTCTGAACTTCAGCATTCCGTATAAAGTGGTCTGGATACTTGCTGTTGTAGAGAACGTCGAATATCCCGCAACACCTTTATCGGTTTCTGTCACGACTTTATTTTGAAGAGGATCGTAGAATTTATCTACCGTTTTCGTCGTTAAAGCATTATCAATATTAGCCCCTAAACTGAATGTGAAATATTTTGCAATCGTAGTATTGGTACCTAAAGCGATATTATTTTTAAGTCCCGTCTGCATTTTGTCCCACATCGCTGCTTTGAAAAGTTCGCCTTCATCAGTCTGAACGTAATTCGTTAAATTAATTCCCGTATTTACCGTTAAATTTTCCAACAATCCCTGTCTTACCCCTGTTTTAGATTTAAATAAATAAAACTGATTGATCGCAATATTCATCTGCGGCAAACGAAGATCAGACAATCCGGTGGCAAAATTCTGAGAATAAGAAGCCGTTCCGGTGATGGTTACCG
>CBFGVN010000176.1:0-6944 GCA_965651845.1 uncultured Chryseobacterium sp.
TATAAGTCTGTAGGCTCTAGCTTTAGATACTATGGAGACTTAATGGCTAATTTTGATTATGATTTAACAAATGATATCAACATGAAATTAAATGTTGGTCATAATATTCAAGATACCAGTAGTTCTACCACATCTGTTGGAGGTAAAAATCTAAAAATTCCAGGATGGTATCATATTAATAATGTTCTTCAGCCTGATCAATTCTATAGTTTGGATAATGGAAAAACTCAAGTAAGATCATATGCTTGGTTTGCAAACTTAGATTTATCATATAAAGATTATTTATTCTTAAACTCTACCTTTAGATACGAGAAAAGCTCATTGACAAGTATTAATCCGGTAGATTCTCAAGGAAATGCTCTACCATTTAATAATGAGCCTTTTGCATATTATTCATTTGGAGGGTCTTTCATTCCTACAAAAGCTTTTGAAAGTTTAAAAGGGAAAGTCTTAAATTATGCGAAAGTAAGCTTATCTTATAGTAAAGTAGGTAACGTTCAAACTATTGGGGTTTACGGATTAGATCGTGTTGGTGCTTTCCCTACTGGTTATCCTTTTGGAGATTTGTCTTCTTATTTGCCTACCACATCATATTATTCTCCTGATGTAGAACCAGAATTTTTCTATTCAAAAGAGGCATCATTACAATTAGGCTTCTTTAATGATCGTATTACTTTTGAAGGATCAGTATTTAGAAATGATAATGATAATATGATTACATCGGTTACTACTTCTTCGGCATCTGGAATTACAAGTATTTTGGATAATATTGGGAACAGTAGAAACCAAGGTTTTGAGTTAGATTTAGGTTTAACTCCTATCAAAACAAAAGATTTTGAATGGAAATTAAGAGGATCTTATTCTACTTATAGAACGAAAATTCTTTCGCTAGCAGATGGATCACCTGATACACCTTTAACTGTTTATGGTAGACCAGCTGTAGGTATTTATGCCGTGGTTGGGGATGATTTTCCAATGATTAAAGGTACAAAATATCAGAGAGATCCTAATGGAAATATAATTGTTGATGCAAACGGAAATCCTTTGTCTACCTCTACATTAGAGGTTTTAGGTAAAGTAAACCCTGATTATATCTTAGGATTTAGTACTTCATTTAAGTTTAAAGGAATTACTTTAAGTGCAGTTGCAGATTATAGAACAGGAAATAGCTTTGTTGCATTATCTAAGAGTACGTTAGGGTTTGCAGGAAATCTTGAACAATCAGCAGGTTTTGATAGATCTCAAGGGTATATTATTCCAAACTCAGTTCAGCTAGTAGGTGGTCAGTATGTTCCTAATACAACGACAGTAGGTGATGATCCATCTTACTTTGGTGTTAACAGCTATTTTACACAAGGAGCTTTCCAGAGTGTAGGTGAAGAATATGTTGTTGATGGTACTGCATTAAAAGTAAGAGAAATTGCTTTAAGCTATGATATTCCGAAGTCAGTTTTGAGAAATACATTTGTAAATTCTTTAACTATTGGAGTATATGCAAGAAATCCTTTTGTAGTTTATGCTAAGGATAACAGAAACTTTGCAGATCCGGAAACATCTTCTACAAACGGAAACGCAGCAGGTGTTGCTCTTACAGGACAATACCCAACAATCAGAAATTATGGTTTTAACCTAAATGTAACTTTCTAATAATTGAATAAAATGAATAAAAATAAATTTTTAACAACACTTCTAGTTGCAGCAATGGGGTTTACGGTTACTTCTTGCTCCAACGATTATTTGGATGTTAATGACAATCCAAATGCAGTGCAGGCTGAAAAAATCACACCGGATCTTATTTTTCCTGGTGCTGTAAGTACTGCTTATAGAACGCAGGCTAATACAATGATGCAGTTTGGTAATTTAATGATGAATAGCTGGGCTGGTAATACATATAGTTTTGGTGGTCCATTCGCAAGAGAATTCAACCTATCAACAGTAGACAATACTTTTTATACAGGTATTTGGGGATTATATCCGAGAATTGCAAACTTTGCTCAAATCGAAGCATATCCTAATGCTGATCACGCACAAGATAATTATGTTGCAATGGCTAAGATTATGAAAGCTTATTATATGCAATATATTGTAGATTTATATGGTGACGTTCCTTACTCTGAAGCTTTCAAAGGACAGGAAAATATGACGCCAAGGTATGATAATGATACAGATATTTATAAAGGCTTAATTACAAATTTGGAAGAAGCAAATGCACTAATTGATGCGGGTAATGCTGAAGATCCTACAGCGGATATTGTATTTGGAGGCGATATGAATAAATGGAAAGCATTTTCAAATACTATCAAACTAAGAATGTTAGTTAGAATGTCTAATGTTACTGGAGATCTAGCTACATATAGAAATACAAAACTTCAGACTTTAGCAAATGCAACATTTATTGAAGAAGAAGTAACTGTAAACCCAGGATATACATCTTCAAATGACGACCAAATGAATCCTTATATTCTTACCTGGGCTAGAACATCTGCAGGAACACAGGTTCAGAATTATGCGGTTGTAGTAGCCTCTGAACATATGGCGAATGCTCTTGAAGGAAATGTTATTCTGAATGATGCAAATTATTCAAAGTTCACGGGTCTTAAGGATCCTAGAAGAACAAGATTGTTTACGGCTGTAGTGTCTGTTGATGCTGGGGGGAATCCATTTAATGGATTAAAAGGTGTAAGACAAGGTGCTGTGCCGGGACAACCGGGAGCTCCTATAAGTAATACAAATACATCTAAATTAGGTATTGGTAATTTTGCGGGAGGTGCTGCTGTAGCTTCATGGTTTGATGTTATTGATGTTAATAATGATAGAGGTGGTGTACTTATGTCGAGATCAGAAAGTGATTTATTGCAAGCTGAAGCGGCACTTAGATGGCCTGCAATTTTTTCTGGAATTACTGCGCAATCTAAATTTAATACAGCTGTTTTATCAAATGGAACTTGGTTAGGTGCTAATGCTTCTCAAATGAATACTTATGTAACTGCTATAGCTTCAAGACCAGGGTTAGGATGGACTGGTACTGATACTCAAAAGATTGAAGCTATTATGACGCAGAAATGGATTGCTTTAACTAACTTGAATCCTACTGAAATGTTTATTGAATACAACAGAACGGGATATCCTTGGACTCCTTTAGCGGTAACGGCTCAACAGCCAAATAAACCGCTAAGATTGGTATATCCATTCTCAGAATATGCTGCTAATGCTGCTAATGTACCAAACATATCAAGTGCTCAAGTATTTGTTAAAAACCAATACACTCCATTCTGGAATCAAAATTAAAAACTTGATTTATAATTATAGAAACCGCCTTTTGGCGGTTTTTTTATTTACTAATAATTTAAAATTAACTATGTTATACATATTATTTAAAATTAAATATATAGGATGATAAAAAGTGAATTTATGCATAACTATTTGAAAGCCACGTGAATATTATGTTTTTAAATTAACTCTGAATAATAATTAATATAGAAATTTTCAATTGTTAAAAATTGTTTTTTATATAAAATTTACCAGTTTAAGATTGAATAATTTTGTTAAATATTTGTTTTTTAACAAATATTATTAATTAAATCACTTAATTTGTTTTATAATTTTGAATATTTGTTAAATTTTTCATATTTTCTTTTGTTATTTTAAGAAAGTTTTACACCTTTGTGATAAGCAAAATTTAATTTGATATGAAGAAACTTACAATGGGGGTACTCACTATAGTATTATCCTCATCCCTAGCTATAGCTAACGCGCAGCAGAAAAAGGATACTATTAAAACTCAGGACATTGAAGGTGTAGTCGTAACCGCCTTAGGTATCAAAAGAGAAAAAAAATCTTTAGGTTATTCATCCCAAACTTTAGATGCTGAAAAAGTTAATTCAGTTCCTACCAACAACTTTATCAACAATTTATCAGGTAAAGTTGCAGGTATGGAAATTAAGAATAATGGTAACTTTGGAGGGTCAAGTAATATTGTTTTAAGAGGGACAAAAAGTATTACTGGTGATAATCAAGCATTAATAGTGTTGGATGGTGTTCCTATTATAAGTGGTAACTTAAATTCTAGCGATGCTTCAAGAGGACGTGATGGATTTGACTTTGGTAATGCTACGGCAGATATTGACCCAAATAACATTGAGTCAATAAACGTGTTAAAAGGGGCTGCAGCTACGGCATTATATGGGAGTATGGCATCAAATGGAGCCGTAATTATTACTACTAAAAAAGGTAAAAAAAGTAAAACACTGGGGCTTTCTTTGAGTTCTACTGTTTCAATAGGAGAAATGGATAAAAAGACTTTTCCTAAATATCAGAACCTATATGGTGGAGGATATGGAGGAGAAGATAGCTTTATATCTGGAGACGTAAATGGGGACGGAATTAATGACATTATTGCACCAACGGCAGATGATGCTTCATATGGGCCGAGATTTAATCCTAATTTATTAGTTTATCAATGGGATTCATTTGTTCCTGGAGATCCAAATTATGGTAAGCCAACTCCTTGGGTAGCTCCCAAAAATAATCCGAGTAAATTTTTCCAAAATTCACTTTCTTTCGTAAATAGTTTCAATTTAAATGGAGGAGATGAATTAAATATGTATAACTTAACAGTTACCAATAATTACGAGACGGGTATTTTGCCAAACAGTAGATTGAATAAAAACATGTTAAGTGGTAGCTACAGTAGAAAATTTTCAGATAATTTTACAGCACGTACTTTTTTAACATTTAATGATCAAACTACAATAGGGCGAAATTCAGTAGGATATGGTGACAATATTTTAACAGGTTTTAGACAGTGGTACCCTTTAAATGTTGATATTTTACATTTAAGAGATACATATTTCAGGACAAAACAAAATTATACCTGGAACATGAATAATCCTCTTAATGGAGATTTGTCTCCTGCTTTCTGGAATAATCCATACTGGGACAGATATGAAAATTATTCATCCGATGATAAAACAAGATTAATCGCAGGTGCAGAATTATCATATGATGTTACAAGCAAGTTTAATATCTTAGGTAGAGCAACTATTGATTACACAAATAGCAAACAGGAAATAAGAAAAGCTGTTGGCAGCCATGCTGAAGAGTTTGGTTTATCACAGGCTGATGAAACTTCAGGATATTGGGTCTTCGATGATACTATCATGAGACAGACTTATGATTTGATCGGGCGATACACATGGAATATTTCAGATAAAATGAACGCCTTATTTGTTGCGGGAGGACAATTTATGGATCAGCATCAAAGAAGTATGGAAAACTCCACAACTGGAGGGTTGATTATTCCGGGCTTATATACCATAGCGAACTCAAGAGCATATTTTCCTCCTATCGAAACGAATATTAGAGGCCAAAAAGCTGGATTATATGCTCAAGCATCATTTGATTTTGATAAATTTTTATTCTTAGAAGGTACAATTCGTAACGATACATCTTCTGCTCTACCTAAAGCTAATAGAAATTATACCTATTACTCTTTAGGATCAAGTTTTGTTTTCTCCGAGTTTATTAAAAATAATTGGTTGAGTTTTGGGAAAGTGAGATTGAGTTATGCAGAAGTTGGTAATGATATGCCTTTTGGAAGGCCAGGTTTTTTTGCTAACAGAGGAACAGTAGGAGGTCTCCCAATGGCAGATATCAATACTACTTATGTAGATTTCGATGCTTTAAAGCCGGAAAGACAAAAAAGCTGGGAAGTTGGTTTGGAAGCTTCAATGTTTAAAAGAAGAGTTTCCTTAGATGTTTCTTTATATAAAACAAATACACAAGATTTATTATTTAGTGTACCGCAATCTCCTTCAACAACATATAGCTTCTCTTTAATCAATGCTGGTGAAACTGAAAATAAAGGTATTGAAGTAGCTCTAGGTTTAGTACCATTAAAAAATAAAGATTTTCAATGGGATATTAATCTGAACTGGGCTAAGAACAGAAATATGGTTGTTGCCCTAAATCAAGGAAGAGACAATTTACAATTGGCCAGCTTCCAGGAAACCACACTTAATGCAACTGTAGGTGAAGCTTATGGAACGTTCAGGGGAACAGGATTTGTGTATGATGCAAACGGCAATAAAGTAGTAGACGAAAATGGACACTATTTGGTGGCTACAGATAAAGTTTTAGGTAATATCCAGCCAAATTGGATTGGGGGTGTTTACAATACTTTCAGATATAAAAATTTCTCTCTTGGTTTCCTAATTGATGTACGAAAAGGAGGCAGTGTATATTCTCTTGACCAATCTTATGGAAGTTTTACGGGGATGTATGAATATACTGGAGGATTAAATGATTTAGGAAACCCTATTAGAAATTCACTTGCGAATGGAGGAGGAATAATTTTGCCTGGTGTAAAACAAGATGGAACACCTAATGATATCAGAATAGACGCCTCTTCTGCAGGAGGAGCTTTTGGAACAGATGCGGGTCTTCCACAAGAAGCATTTATTTATGATGCATCATATGTGAAGTTGCGTGAAGCGAAAATTTCATATAGCTTGCCATCAGACTTATTAAAAAATACCTTTATTAAAGGAATGACGTTTAGTTTACTAGGACAAAACTTGTGGATTATTCACAAAAACCTTCCGGATGCAGATCCTGAAGCAGGTACATCTTCAGGAAACATTCAAGGTTTCCAGTCAGGAGTTATGCCGACTACACGTATTTACTCATTCAATGTTAAATTAGATTTCTAAATCAGAATTAAAATGAAAAAAATATTTTCAATACTTACTATAGGTTCATTAACCATTCTCACTAGTTGTATAAATGGTGATGAAGATTTTAATAATAACCAAAGCCAGCCTTATCAAGTTCCTGCGGAGCCTCTTTTGACGAATGCCCAGAAAGAATTGATAGATCAGATGGAAACGCCAAGTGTTAACTTGAATGTATTTAGGTTTTTTCAGCATTATTTGGCGACTACGATA
>CBFGVN010000177.1:0-6919 GCA_965651845.1 uncultured Chryseobacterium sp.
TTCTTAATCCGCGGCCCGGGTTAACGTCCTGCGTTGGTAGGATTCCAAGCAATACTGTTGTGGAACCGGACTCAGGCAGAAAAATCTGGTACTCCAGTCGAGGTGCCTTTTCAGATGTTGAGCTTTGTGCTGTAGTAGGATAAATACCCATACACGCTTCAGCTCTTCCCAATCCGGGCAAGACGATCCATTTGGCATGATTTCCTTCTATATTATTACTGAATTTATTTGCAGGAATAGAAAATTCACCGGAATATCCTCCATAATAACCGATTTTGCTTTTAGGTGCTGCTTTTTTTAGTGTATTTACAATTATGGGTACCTTTACATTACCATGGTTAACTTCAATTATACCGTTACCCTTACCTTCAGGGGCTTTTTTCCAGTCAACATCTACATAAATGCGTTGTTCCGTCGCTGTGCTTCCTTTAGCCGCACTTAACCTTATCCAAGGCTGATCTGCTTTGGCCGTAAAGTGCAGTGAGCCTTTTCCACGGTTGAAAATGTCGATGTAATAACGCTGCTTGTCAAGTGAATCAAACTGTGGAAGTTCTGCTTTTCCCTCTACGACAGGCCAAGCATCGGTACTGCCTTCCACTGCTACCCCCAGCGAAGGTGAGGCCAACGGTGTAACCTCATTAAGCGGAGGTAAACTATTCTCTTTCGGCATCGACCATTTTTGATAACCTAAATGCACGTCACTCATCATGTTTTTCCATTTTCCACCAGCAATAGAGTCATTGTAACAAGCGCTTAGTTTTTTGTCCAGCTCAAAAAGTTCGCGGGCACGAGCGGCATAATCATTAGCACTTACCCTTCCTTGTTTGGCATACAAATTATTACGGCCTGCTGACAAATAAATCTCGGCAACACCAGCTGATGCTTTAACCGGATAAAGCACTAACTGATAATAAGCATCCAATGCTTCTTTAGACATTTTTTTCTCTAATGTCTCCGCCTTTGCGGTAAGATCCTGCCACAGCTTTTGTACACGCTCTGCTTCATGGTAATTGACGAAACTGAAAATATTAGGATCCTGAACCTCCGGCTTACGCATAAGGTTGTATTTTGAATATTTTGAAACGAGATCTGCAATTTCTGATGCATGTTCTTTTCCGAAAATTGAAGCCGCCCAATCGGTCATGTAGTCAAAAGTTTGGTCAGCTGAGATTGCTTCGGGATTCCAGGCATAGCGCATGATAAAATCGATCGGCATTTCCTTCGGCTTAAGGTCACCTACGTTAACGATCCAGATACGGTCGATACCGCTTTTATATGCCAGACTGAATTGTTCACGCAATTTTGGTACAGTGGTCGTGTTGACCCACCGATCATTCCAAGGGCCACCGTTCATATCAATATGATAATACAATCCCATACCACCTTTACGTTTGAGTTCTTTTGCAGGTGCAGTACGGCGGATATAGCCCCAGTTATTATCGCAGAAAAGCAATGTCACATCGTCAGGAACATTCATTCCGGCATCATAGTAGCGCTGTACTTCTGTGAATATGGCCCAGAGCTGAGGAACTTCTGCAGGATCTTTGCCATAAACCTTCCCGATAATCTCCCGCTGATCTGCTACCACTTGCTTTAGGGTTTTAATATTTTCGGCATCGTCTCCCTTGCCCATCGCAACGTCACCGTCACCCCGCATGCTCATCGTAATGATGTTGTCATAATTCTTATTTCGCTCCAGACCCTCAGTCCAGAATTTCTTCAGGTTTTCTGCATTGGTAACATAATCCCACGGACCGATGTCGTTCTTTCGTTTGGTATATTCTTTCTGCGCCCGCATCATTGGCTCGTGATGAGAGGTACCCATCACAATACCATATTCATCGGCAAGAACAGGGCTCATAGGGTCATCCTCATTAAAAGCATTTCCCCACATAGCAGGCCACAGATAATTGGCCTTTAAACGGAGTAATAGTTCAAAAATATGGGTATAAACCTTAGAATTTATTCCCCCAAAATGTTTGTTGGCCCAACCGGAAAATGAAGGACTTTCGTCATTGATGAAAATACCTCTATATTTCACTTTAGGTGATTCCTGCAAATAGCGGCCTTCTTTAACGTACAGACTTGTGCTTTTTTTTACAGGGGCATCGGCCCAATAATACCACGGAGATACCCCTATTTTTTCGGAAACATCATAAATACCATATATCGTCCCACGCTTATCACTGCCTGCAATGATAAGATTGTTCCCAATAGTTTGGATCAAGAAAGATTCCCATTTATTTTTTACAGCATCTATGTTCAGCTTACCTTCTGCCACCAGCTGATCTATCAATTTGCTTTTGCCAATAGTACCTACAATGATTGCTCCATCCAAAAGTTTTGTATCTGTAACAACTGGTGAAGCTATATCTGTTACTTTATGGACATCATTACCCAAATCATTGGCTGCACGTATAACGCCTTTCCAGTCATCAGGATCTACAACAATCTTTGCTGTAATTCCGTTTACTGCAATCCGAAAGGCCCCTTTTTCAGCGACATGCTGTACATAATTCGGGAGTAAACTTAGTGTATTATGAGCAGTTTGTGCATTTGTTATTAAGCCAATACATAAAAAAGCAAGAAAAGCTAATTGTTTAAGCATAATAGTTTTAGATTTTCGCGGTAGTCTAACCAACCAATTAATATTTTGTTATAAATATATTAAATTAAATGTATTTTTTACAATTAATCGAGTATGAAAACTGAATACAATCTCTTTTGAACAATAAATTATAAGCATGATATCATAATAATTCAAACTTCAAAATGCGCACAACTCCAGTAATGATAAACTCTTAATTTATCCATATCATAAACAGTACAGAACCAAAGCTATTTGCTTATTAATTTAAACCTGTTGGAAACATTTTTGAGAAAAAAATAAGTAAATTTGAACAGCCCATACAATATCAAAACTATTCAGATACCTCCCAATTATATAGCTTACTGTTTAGATATTACATCATTCATGATGGCAGATAATTAAATAAATTATTATAGATATTTATTATGAAGAATTTCATATCAATGTTGCTCTTGATCATTTCCTTTAATTCGTATGCAATAGATCACAAAGGCATTGTTTCTAATGATCTTAAATCGGGTAACTTTCCATTGATAGAAAATAGTATTCCTGGAAAAATACTCCTCGACGAAAATGATGATTCTGCAGTACAAATCGCAGTAACCAATCTTCAAAAAGATTTTGAAAGAGTTTCTGGCCGACAAGCCGAAATTATGTTTCAGCCGCAATCCAAAAGATTAATCATTATCGGCAGCATAGGCAGTAGGTATATGAAAATGCTCATCAAAAATGGAAAAATCGATGAAAAAGAGCTGAAAGGCAAAAACGAAAAATACATAATGACCGTTGTTAATAATCCTCTGCCCGGCGTAGATGAGGCATTGGTAATAGTCGGAAGCGACAGACGCGGAACGGTGTACGGAACTTATGAACTCTCGGAACAGATCGGGGTTTCTCCTTGGTATGACTGGGCAGATGTTCCCGTTAAAAAACAACAAAATTTATCCATCAAACCAGGAAAATGTACGGCTGGAGAACCAGCGGTAAAATATAGAGGTATTTTTCTGAATGATGAAGCGCCTTGTCTAACTACTTGGGTACATAATACTTACGGCACAAATTACGGTGATCACAGATTTTATGCAAGGGTTTTTGAATTGCTGCTCCGCTTACGCGCCAACTATCTGTGGCCGGCCATGTGGAGCTGGAGTTTCTATGCTGATGACCTCAAAAATAGTGAGACGGCTAACAAAATGGGAATTATTATGGGAACTTCTCACCATGAGCCAATGGCGAGAAACCATCAGGAATGGGTAAGAAAAAGAAAGGAATATGGAGAATGGGATTATAGAAGCAATCAGAAAAATATTGACCAATTTTTTAAGGAAGGCATTCAAAGAGCTGCAAAAACAGAAGATCTGATTACCATTGGAATGCGCGGTGACGGTGATACGCCAATGGGCGGAAAAGAAGGAGAAGATCATAAAACAGTTCCAAATGATGAAGAAAATATAAAATTATTGGAAAAAATAATTCAGAATCAAAGGAAAATAATAAAGGATGTCACAGGAAAGCCCGCAAATAAGACACCTCAAATGTGGGCATTGTACAAAGAGGTTCAAAAATATTATGACAAGGGGCTACAACCACCGGATGATGTTATTATATTATTGAGCGATGACAACTGGGGAAATCTTCGCCGACTTCCCAGAGGAAAAGAAAAGAATCATCCGGGAGGATGGGGAATGTACTATCACGTAGATTATGTGGGCGCACCCCGTAATTCAAAGTCCATCAATGTAAGTCCGATTCAAAATATCTGGGAGCAGACACAATTGGCCTATGACTATGGAGTAGATAAAATATGGATTGTGAATGTAGGCGATTTAAAACCAATGGAATATCCTATCTCCCTTTTTTTAAATATGGCATGGAATCCTAAAAGTTATAATAATGACAATCTACTGCAACATACAAGAGACTTCTGCGCACAGCAATTTGGAGACAATCAGGCGGATGAAGCAGCACGTATTTTAAACTTATACAGCAAATATAATGGACGGGTAACTCCGGAAATGCTGGATGCTGAAACCTATAATATTGAAAGTGGCGAGTGGAAGCAGGTTTCGGATGAATACCTTAAACTTGAGGCAGAAGCTTTGCGTCAATATCTTAGTCTAAGTCCTGAATATAAAGATTCCTACAAGCAATTGATCCTTTATCCGGTGCAAATGATGGCCAACCTGTATGAGATGTATTATGCACAGGCCATGAATCACAAATTGTACAAAGAAAATAATCCTGAAACGAATTTTTGGGCCGATAAGGTTGAAGCTACCTTTAAGAGAGACGCCGATCTCAGCTACGATTACAACCATATAATGTCTGGCGGAAAGTGGAACGGAATGATGATTCAGAAAAAGATCGGCTACACTTCCTGGAATGATAATTTCCCCAAAGATACCCTCCCAAAAATTTACCGTATCAATCCGGATAATATTTCAGGAGGCTATATTTTTAATGCAAAGAACAATGTAGTCGTGATGGAAGCCGAACATTATTTTGAATCTAAAAATTCATCATCTGCCAGCTGGACGACCATTCCGTATATGGGCAGAACACTGAGCGGTGTTGCTTTGATGCCTTACCATAAAGAAGTGACCAATGCTTCCCTTTCTTATAAAATGAATATTCCAAAGGATGTTGATAAGGTTAAAGTTCATGTCGTTGTTAAGTCCACACTGGCGTTTCATGATCCGAAAGGACACAAATACAGTGTAGGATTTCTTGGGACAGAAGAAAAAATAATTAACTTCAATCACAATCTTAATGAAGATCCTGCCAATATCTACTCGGTATTCTACCCTACCGTTGCAAGACGTATAGTTCACAACGAGACAGAATTGCAATTGCCTGAAACCGCGGACGGACAACAAACCTTAATCATCAAGCCACTGGATCCGGGAATCGTATTCGAAAAAATAATAGTTGATTTCGGCGGATATGAAAAAACTTACCTTTTTATGAATGAATCGCCCTTTAGAAGAACACCTTAGCGTAGTGTTGTTAAATAGGAAAAATTAATTACAAATGTTGATTTAAAAAAAATGTGCTCTGTCAACACGATTGACCCGTCAGAAACTGATCCCAAATTTGGGCTTCCGTGATATGAAATTAATGCAAGTGATTTATCCATGAAGCTATTGCAAGACAAGACAATCAATATCACTGGGATTTACAATAGTAATCTTTAATACCTCCATATCAAAATTTCAAAAAAAATCCCGGGATTAACCGGGATTTTAATTTCTATTATTTAAATTTATTTGATCTCAACAGGAACTGAAATTTTATCCCAATCCATTGTGAATCCGTTCTTGTTTATTTTATAAACTAAATTTTCTTGTGTTGCTGGTAAAGCCTTTGTTTTTACATCAACACGTAATGCATCTTTTGCCTGTTCGTATTTATAAGCACCCCACTGCTTTGGCTCTTTGTTAAAAATTGCAGTCCATGTTCCGCTTTCTTTAGGGATCAGGAAAAAGCTGTATTTACCTGCAGGTAGTTTTTTCCCCTGAACGGTAATATCTTTATCCGTTGTGAAAGTAGTCGCTTCATTGGCACCTGCACGCCAAACTTTATCATAAGCTTCTAAGCCACCCCAGATGGTACGCCCCTTAACAGAAGGACTGCTATAGGCTATTGTAATGGTTGCATCTTTAATTTTTCCAGTGGCAGTAGCCGGAGGACTGGCTGGTTTTTTCGTATCCTGTGCAAAGGCATTCATGGAGATTGTCATTGTTGCAACAAGAACAGTTGCAGATTTAATGATGGTTTTCATACTATTTTTATTTAGTTATTTGTTTTTATGTTATTGTTTGTTTACGAATTTACTGCTTTCTGCTTATAAAACAGCAACCCGATTGCAGAAAATAAAATGACTGCCGCTGCGCCAATTACATTAAGCCAAAGGAAAGAAACGATATCGAACTGATAAACGGCAATAACCGCAATTTCTGATAAAATTGCAGCAATAAATACATTCTTCCCGTCGATTTTTTTATAGTAAAATGCGACAAGAAAAATCCCCAATATCGGACCATAGAAAAGAGAGCCTAATACATTCACCGCTTCAATAAGAGAGCCCATTTGAGTGGCAAACATAGCTACGCCGATTGAGAAAATACCCCAAGCTAAAGTATGCAGGCGACTATATTTCAATTCGGTTTTCTCATCAGGAATTTCTTTGCTGAATATTAAATGAACATCTTTTAATGAGGAAGCGGCAAGGGAATTCAGCGCTGCCGAAATGGAACCCCAGGTAGCCAGAAAAATGACGGCAAACAGTAAACCGATCATCCCTACGGGCAAGGTATTTTTTACGACATA
>CBFGVN010000178.1:0-6898 GCA_965651845.1 uncultured Chryseobacterium sp.
GCGAATTCCGGTCATTCCTTCATTTTTCCAGAAGACAACAGGTATTTTACAGTTGAAAAAAACACAATGGTCAATAACCAAACCATAACCATTGGCAATCACTCCTACATGTAATGGCAGTACATCTGCATTTCCAACGAATAAACATTGCGTTACAAACAGATCGTCTAGTTTTTTTCCGTCCCGCCAGATGGGATATGAACGGCGCAAATTATTAGCATCGAGATACGTATAATCAGGGCTGCCTGTAAACCGCAGACCTGCAATGGTAACGTGGCTTACCTCGGGTTGAATACCTCTCGCTTCTTCTCCCCCAACACCAGGCTCAGGAGGTACAATAGTCATAATGACCGGCATTTTTTTCGGTGTCCAGTCTGCATCATCGGGCATCACTTCAGCACGGATGGTTAGACGGTTTTTAATAGTATATTTATCATTGGTAAAAAGAACCGTTTCGGTGATCAGGTGCATACCTTCTGAAAGAATGATTGTTGTTTCTTCCTGGTCTTTATTTAGA
Source organism: uncultured Chryseobacterium sp. (assembly GCA_965651845.1). GTDB lineage: Bacteria > Bacteroidota > Bacteroidia > Flavobacteriales > Weeksellaceae > Chryseobacterium. The sequence continues at coordinate 518 of CBFGVN010000178.1, forward strand.
TTAACACGTCTGGCGGCTTCTGAAAGGGATCTTAAAGGTTGTGTCTTTACCCCCGAATTCATATCATTGCCGGTCATGGGATTAACATATAATTGTTCTGCCTTTATGCAAAATAGGCTCGCTGTAAAGAATAGAAGACTGAATGTTACAGATTTTATCATTTTCCTTTTTTTGGTAAAATTAGGAACATTGATACGCCGCAAAATGGTCATTTTATCTTCAGAATTGTCAATTCATATATTCTTTCGGTATTGCTGAGGTGTGGTACGGGTAAATTTTTTGAAAAAACGGTTAAAGTTGGAAGGGTCGGAAAATCCGAATTCATAGCAGATCTCTTTTGCAGATTTATTCTGGTGCAACTCTTTCTTTATTTCTGAAATGAGTTTGTGATGAATCATTTGCTGTGCTGATAATCCGCTGAATTGCTTACAGATTTTATTAAGGAATCCGGAGCTTACATTAAGCATTTTAGTATAGCTTTTAACGGTTTGATCTTCTAAAAATTTCTTTTCCAGTAAAGAGCGGAATCTGTAGAAGTCTGCATGGACGTAAGTGTCCCGCTGAACGTTATAGATCCCTGCATAATAGCGGTTGAGAACGATAAGCAACTGATAAAGTACTGACCTGATCAAATGATTGCTGTCATTCTGAATTTGTCCGAACTCCCGTTCTATTTCCTGTAAAAGCTCCAGGCATTTCCCGAATGATGTTTCATCGATCTTCATGTCAGTAGGATGAGAATACTGATGGAAGTATTGAAACCGGTACAGAAACAGCTCATCCGAAAAGAAGAGGTGAAGAAAATCTTTTTCAAAGAACAGAGTATAACCTTTTATCTTTTCTTTAATTTCCCAGCGGCGAACCTGCCCGGGACTGATAAAAACGATGGTTCGCGGAGTTATAGACATTACCTTTCCGTCCAGAGAAAATGTTCCCGATCCCTCTTCAATGAAAACAATTTCGTAAAAACTGACTTGATGTAAAGTGCGATCCAGTACATAATTTTTTAATGTTTCAATACGACCAAGATCCAACAATAATTCCGCCCCGTATTTATGTGGCAGAAAATGATACGTTTTAATTTGAGAGGCTGTTACCATCTTTGAAAATTTTTACAATAGAACGCTTGTGTTAAAAATACAAACTTTTAGACCAATAAACTGGATTATAAAAATAAGTGAAATTATAATTTTTTAATTCGGAGCTGTTATATATCGCATATTTTAAATAACAATATCCGTTGTGAACGGCCAATGAATCTCAGGGCTTTTTTTTGTAAATTCGTTTATCAAAATAAACCATGAAAACGCCTGTCATGAATTTAAAAATACAAGCTTTTATATTACTGTTCTTCTTTTTTGTATCTGTCACAGCTCAAAATAACGATTGGGAAAATCCTAAAATTGTTGGCCAGAGAAAAGAAAAGCCGCACGTCACTTTCGTATCCTTTGATAATCAACAAGATGCCCTTTCCGATAATTATGCTAAATCTGCAAACTATAAATCTCTTAACGGACAATGGAAGTTCAGCTATACAGACCAGTACAAAGACAAACCCGCAGACTTTTACAAAACTACAATGGACGATTCCGGATGGGCGAATTTAACAGTTCCCTCCAATTGGGAGCTGAACGGTTTCGGTATACCCATCTATACCAATGTTACTTATCCGCATCCCAGAACTCCCCCATTTATAGGTCCTAACAATCCGGTAGGTACTTACAGAAAAACGTTTACCGTTCCTGAAGATTGGGATCAGAAAGAAATACTGCTTCATTTCGGTTCTATTTCCGGATGTGCATTTATTTATGTGAACGGCAACAAAGTCGGAATGACCAAAGCTTCCAAGACCCCTGCAGAATTTGATATCACTAAATATTTGAAAAAAGGACAGAACCTACTCGCTGTACAGGTATTCCGATGGCACGATGGCAGCTACCTGGAAGATCAGGATTTCTGGCGCCTAAGCGGATTGGAGCGAGATGTTTACCTGTATGCATTACCAAAATTAGCCATATGGGATTTTTTTCTGAAGGCAGATCTTGATGATAAATACAAAAATGGATTGTTCAATGCTGATATAGATCTTCGCAAATTTAAAGGGAACGATCTTAAGAGTGGCAGCTTAACGGTGAGTCTTCTGGATAAATCAGGGAAAGCTATTTATAATAAACAGGAAAGCTTCAGTGTAAATGCAGACAGCATTCAAACCCTTAAACTCCGGACTACCATCAAAAACCCTTTAAAATGGAATGCTGAAACACCAAATTTATATGATTGTGTGCTAACCCTTAAAGATCAAAATGGAACGGTAATCAGCATAACTGCTTCCAAAGTAGGCTTCCGTAAAGTTGAGATCAAGAATGCAAGACTTCTGGTTAATGGAATGCCGATCTCTGTCCACGGTGTAAACCGCCATGAACACGATGATGTAACCGGCCACACGACCACAAGAGCATTAATGTTGAAAGATATAAAACTAATGAAAGAGCTGAACATCAATGCTGTGCGGCTTTCGCATTATCCGAATGATCCGCTGTGGTATAAGTTGTGCGATCAATATGGGTTATATCTTGTAGATGAAGCGAATATCGAAACCCACGGTATGGGTGCAGAACTACAGGGCGGGTTTGATAAAACGGTACACCCGGCCTACCTTCCGGAATGGGCTCCGGCACACACAGACAGGATAGTAAGAATGGTAGAGCGCGACAAAAATCACGCCTCTATTATCATCTGGTCTTTGGGTAATGAATGTGGTAATGGACCAGTATTCCATGATAATTATAAATGGATCAAAAGCCGGGACAATTCCAGGCCGGTACAGTTTGAGCAGGCCGGGCAAGACTGGAATACAGACATTGTAGCTCCTATGTATCCCCGCATCGCCGATATGAAAAGATATGCTGCCGATTCCACTAAGACAAGACCTTATATCATGTGTGAATATTCGCACGCAATGGGCAATAGCAATGGTAATATGCAGACCTATTTTGACATTATTCGGAAAAGCAAAAATATGCAGGGCGGATTCATCTGGGATTGGGTAGATCAGGGTATTAAAACCAAAGATGCTAATGGTAAGCCATTTTGGGCTTATGGTGGTGATCTGGGCGCATTTTACTGGCAGAATGATGAGAATGGTATCGCCGATGGGATCATCAGTTCCGACCGAACGCCTGATCCTGGTGCTTATGAAGTAAAAAAGATGTATCAGAATGTGATCTTTACTGCAAAAGACCTTAGCAAAGGTTTAATCAACATCGAAAATATCTTTGATTTTACCAATCTTAACCAATATACATTTAAATGGCAACTACTTAAGAATGGTGAAAAAGTAAATGAAGGAGAATTTGATGTTCAGCTCGATCCTCATCAGTCAAAAGATGTTAAGCTTAACCTTCCCAAATATAAATCGATTGCAGGAACCGAGTATTTCCTTAATCTGTATGCTTATACGAAAGCAGCTACAGAAATGTTGCCTTCCGGAGCAGAGATCGCCAAAGAGCAGTTCAGTTATGCAGGCTCTTATTTTGAGAAAGATCCAGCCACAGCACCAAAATTAGTCTTCACAAATGATGGTAAAAAGGTGAATTTCACGGCTGGTGATATTAAAGGTGAATTCGACCTTCAAAAGGGAAAGTTCACACGATACAGCAAAAACAAAAGCAATTTCAATAATTTTCCGGAGCCATATTTTTGGAGAGCACCTACCGATAATGATTTCGGAAACGGTATGCCTTCAAAACTGGGCTTGTGGCGTTCTGCCCATGACCAGAAAAGATTAAAAAAGATTACGGTTGGAGGACAAACTGAAAACGGAGTGCCCATCCTGGTGGAATGGCAATTGGCCGGCATCGATGTACCTTACCAAATCAATTATTTCATCCATAATAATGGCGACATACAGATCACCGCAACAATGGATATGACCGGTAAAGAGCTCCCTGAGCTACCGCGCTTTGGAATGCGTACTATATTGCCCGGAAGCTATAATAACCTCAGTTATTATGGAAGAGGTCCATACGAGAACTATATCGACCGATACAGCGCTTCCTTTATTGGTATTTATCAGGATAAGGTAGAGAATCAATACTATAAAGGATATATCCGTCCGCAAGAGAGTGGCAATAAAACGGATGTTCGTTGGTTCACTCTGACTGATGAATCTGACAACGGAATAAAAGTGGAAGGCACACTGCCTATTGCTTTTACAGCCATTAACCACAGTGCGGAAGATCTTGATCCCGGTCTAACCAAAAAGCAGCAGCATCCTGTTGATTTGCCACCAAGACATCAGGTATTTTTAAACATTGACCTTAAACAGCGCGGACTTGGCGGTGATGACAGCTGGGGTGCATATCCGCACGAGGAATACCGATTGCTCGACAAAAAATACAGTTACAGCTATACGATTAGTTTGCTGAATGAAAAATAAATTAACCTTCCAAAATATGGTAGTCTTAAGCTGTACCATCACTCATGCGATGGTACAAAACCTTATATTTTTGTTCTGTTAATTTTGAGATTCTTTCTAAATCTTCCACCAAATGTTTTGATATTTCTTCAGTTATGGGTACAACACCGGAAAGAGGTAATTATTCACTTTCTTTCCGGTTTTTTCTTACGTATAACTCATTGTTTATCTGGTATATACAAGCAACAAAAACATTTACTCGTCTTATTAATCTTTCCTTTATTCTGGTTTATCGCTTTTTTATCTTATAAAAATAAAAGCACCTGCCAGACCAGATGCTTTTTATCGTACTTATTTAAGGTTTCGTTTATTTTCTTATCGTTAAAATTGTATTTTTTTATACTTTGTCTAATTATTATCTTACTCTTTCAAGATTCAGCAGATACATTCCGTTTCCTGCACCTGGATTAGCTATTGCTGCCACCATAGTTAAAAAAATTCGATAATTTTCACCAGTCCCAGTACACACTTGATAATTGATAAATTCTCCACCACTGGCACCTCCCCTGTAGAATTGTGTATAGGATGTTGTTAAGGTAACAATTTCAGTATCTCCCTGGTTAATCCCACTGGTAGCAACCTGAAATCCAGCTACGCTTGAATTGGGAATTGATGCCCCTGTATTACTTCTTACCAAAATACTCCCTTCACTTGCGGTACCATTGTGTCTTACGCAGAGACTTCCAAGACAAATTTGACTTGCCGTAGAGCCGGCTGCTGTATTTGGAGTATAAGAATTTACCTGCACAACAGGGATACCTGCACTGCCTTGTACAGCCACACATCCCCAATCAGGAGAAGCAGGCGTACCAATATTTGTTTGAAGACAGTTGTTTGTAGTTGAAAAGATCATTAATCCGGTAGCTGGTAAAGCTATAGCATCCCTTTGAACGTTGGTCATTCGTGGAGGAAGAAATCCCCTATTGGTGGTGTTGACTTCGACAGAAGAAGAAGAGTCCGGTGCAACAGTACCAACACCTAAACGTCCTTCCGTAGTTATTATTATATCATTTACCTGTTGATTGGCATTAGGAACTCCTGTAGCAGGATTATCTCTTGCACCATCAATATGAAAAGTGCCTTGTGGGTTGGAAGTTTGAATGCCAACTTGAGCTATTATAAACGCATTTCCCGCTACCAGAAAGATTAGATGTAAGATTTTTTTCATAATTTTTTGATAATAGAATGAATATTTTTTCTCTGATTGTATTTTAATTGAAATTTTATTTTTTCATGCTAAAATATATTATAATACCGCATTGCAAGTTTTGTAATGTTTAACTATTTCTAGGCTAAAGCTGTAATGAGATCTAAAATAATGATCTAAAAACGGTGTAAAAGTAGATCAATAGTGTATCGTCCGCAAGATAACACCTTGTTATTTTCAGGAAAATGACAAGTCATAGAACGCATATAACCACATGTATTTCAATAATTTAAATTAGTTTCTAAATTTATAACAAGTGCTTTTTTCAAAAAGATGAAAAGCTGCTCTGATATGAATTTTAAAAAGATAGAACCAGAAACATGGCCGATTCTTCGACCATGTGAGTAACTTGCAGATATAAACAGAGGGATGTTCTGCATCGTTAAAAAATCAAATGTGTTTCAGAATCGCGAGTAGAAAAATGAAATATTAAAATTCATCAAAAGCCGTTACTTTTTCTGGCTCTTTCTGAATATTTAAATGAACAAGCTGAATGAGTTTAGTTATGGAGTAAATTATTTTAGGAATGTTAGAGCGTAAAGCTATTTTCAGCAAAAGTACTTCTTGAAATATTGTTTGTACATCCAGCAGTACCTTAGGTTTTAATATGTATTGATTACACAATTCACAAATTCACCGTAGGAAAAATTCAAAATAAGTTCATGCAACGAATCTCTAGCAGGTGATGAAAGAACTC
>CBFGVN010000179.1:0-6877 GCA_965651845.1 uncultured Chryseobacterium sp.
CGGAAAATGCCGATGGAGAAATATAATCTAACTCTAAGGTCTTATCTTTATTATAAATTCTATTTAATTTGATATAACTATCTCGTACAGAATCAACTATACTTTTGTCTACAAATTCCATAGTATAAATCGGAGTTTCCTTCAAATCCATGAAAATATACTCATCCGATTTGTTGGAGATTTTTGCAACGTGAATTCCGTCAATCGTTACAATTCCTCTTTTTGTTTTTATATTTTGAGCATTGAACAGCACACCCAAAACTGTAAATAAAATGATTAAATATTTTTTCATACAATCAGATTTTTACAAGACATAAAAAAAGTGTAACCAAAGTTACACTTTCTTGAAAATATATTTAGCTTTTCATTTAATTATTCACAAAGGATGATTCCTTTATTATGATTAAATTCTACAACACCGCTTTTGATAGGATAAGAAAAAACTGAATCTTTTTCATTTTCTTTAGTAAAATATTTTCCATATGCTTCATCTACAGACTTTACATATAATTTTACTTTACCACCTATTAGAGAAGAAACGATTCCTGCGTGATTTTGCATGATATGGAATTCTCCATTTTTACCCGGCAACAATACCGAGTCTACTTCTCCTTCAAAAACTACGTATTCTGGTGTTAAAATTTTTATATTCATTTTAATTGCTTTTGGCTTTTGGCTAATAGCTGTTGGCTATCAGCAATTAGCATTATTACGCGTTATCAGCTAACATTTTTTGTCCAGCTTCGATAGCTTCTTCGATAGTTCCTTTCAAGTTGAAAGCAGCTTCCGGTAAGTGATCCAATTCACCATCCATGATCATGTTGAATCCTTTGATTGTATCTTTGATATCTACCAATGATCCCGGAATACCTGTAAACTGCTCAGCTACGTGGAAAGGCTGAGAAAGGAATCTCTGAACTTTTCTAGCACGGTAAACTACTAATTTATCTTCTTCAGAAAGTTCTTCCATACCAAGAATTGCGATGATATCCTGAAGTGCTTTATATCTCTGAAGAATTTCTTTTACTCTCTGAGCACAGTTGTAATGTTCGTGACCGATAACTTCAGGAGCCAAAATTCTTGAAGTAGAAGCCAATGGATCTACAGCAGGATAGATACCTAATGAAGCAATCTTTCTGTCTAGTACCGTAGTTGCATCCAAGTGGGCAAATGTAGTTGCAGGAGCAGGGTCAGTTAAGTCATCCGCAGGTACGTAAACCGCCTGTACTGAAGTAATTGAACCATTTTTAGTTGAAGTAATTCTTTCCTGCATCGCACCCATTTCAGAAGCTAGTGTCGGTTGGTAACCTACCGCAGATGGCATACGACCAAGAAGTGCAGATACCTCAGAACCAGCCTGTGTAAAACGGAAGATGTTGTCTACGAAGAAAAGTACGTCTCTACCTTGTCCGCTTTCACCTCCATCTCTGTAATACTCAGCTAATGTAAGACCAGAAAGTGCTACTCTCGCTCTTGCACCAGGTGGCTCGTTCATCTGTCCGAAAACGAATGCAGCTTTAGAATCTTTCATTGCTTCCAAATCTACTTTAGAAAGATCCCAACCTCCGTTTTCCATAGAGTGCATGAAATCATCACCGTATTTAATAATACCAGATTCCAACATCTCTCTCAAAAGGTCATTTCCTTCTCTCGTTCTTTCACCTACTCCGGCGAAAACAGAAAGACCTCCGTGTCCTTTTGCAATATTATTAATCAACTCCTGGATCAATACTGTTTTACCTACACCGGCACCACCGAACAAACCAATTTTACCTCCTTTTGCATGAGGATCGATAAGGTCGATTACTTTAATACCTGTAAATAAAACTTCAGCAGAAGTTGAAAGTTGATCAAATTTTGGAGCTGGTCTGTGAATTGGTAGACCACCTTCCTTAGATATATTTTGAAGTCCGTCGATAGCATCACCAACAACGTTGAATAGTCTTCCGTTTACAGCCTCTCCGATTGGCATAGTAATAGGATTTCCGTATCCGATTACATCCTGCCCTCTTTTAAGACCATCAGTAGCGTCCATTGCGATACATCTTACTGTATCTTCTCCAATATGCTGCTCTACCTCTAAAACTACTTTTTCACCGTTTTCTTTTGTAATTTCTAACGCGTCATAAATGCTTGGAACTGCTTCCACATCAGTAAAGACAACGTCGATTACCGGACCAATAATTTGAGAAATTTTACCTTTAATTTGGTTTGCCATTGCTAAATTTTTTCTTGGTGCAAATATAATGATTCTTCATTAACCCGCAATTGGTAAAAAACAGATTTTTATCATACTTTTTTGCAGGTATGGCAATATCACAATTTGCGAGTTCCCCAATCAAATCGCGGATAACAGAATCAGGTTATATATTATGTCTTGCTAAATTGCTACATTGTTATATTGTTACATTAATTTGGTACATTATTTCCTATATTTGCAGTCAAATTTTTTTCCGTTTTGAGATTATTCCTCTCAAAAGCCATTAGCATTGTCTTTGGGTATGTTCGACGGGGTACATCTTGGTCATAAAAGTATCATTGATGAGTTGACAAAGGTAGGTGCAGAGAACAATTTAGAGACTGCAGTGCTTACTTTTTGGCCGCATCCGAGGTTTGTTTTTAATCCTAATGAAGATTTAAAACTACTGAATACTTTAGAGGAAAAGAAATCCCTGATGGGAAAATACGGCATCGATAATCTGTTTTTAAAAGAATTCGATGAAGAGTTTCGAAATCTGACAGGTGAAGAATTTGTACGCCAGATTTTAATTGAAAAATTAAATGTAAAATATTTAATTATAGGCTACGACCATTCTTTCGGAAAAAATAAAAGCGGAAACTTTGAATTGCTTCAAAAATTGTCAAAAGAATTGGATTTTGAAGTTGAGCAGATGGAAGCCATTAATATTCATGAAAATAATATCAGTTCTACCAAAATACGAAATGCTCTTTTAGCAGGAAACATCAAGGATGCCAATGAAATGCTGGGCTATTCTTACTCTGTCTCCGGGACAGTGGCTCATGGGAAAAAGATCGGAAGAACAATCGGCTACCCGACCGCGAATATTGAAACAGATTCCATTAAACTTTTGCCTAAAAAAGGGGCTTATATCGTTGAAGCTTTTGTAAAAGACCAGCAGTATAAAGGAATGTTAAGCGTTGGAACCAATCCGACTGTGAATGGCGAAAAATTAACCGTAGAAGTCTATATCCTTGATTTTGAAGGTGATATTTACGATGAAAAAATTACTGTGAAATTCAGAGATTTTCTTCATGACGAAATAAAATTCGAAGGGCTAGAAAAACTTATTGAAAGATTAGACGAAGACAAAAGATTAACTGAAGAATTTATATTTTAAGAATTTCTTCTTTCCCTTTTTTTGTTAATGAATTAAATACCAATTCATAAGATTGGTCAATCATTTTCAAAATTAAATCGCGTTTCAGTCCGTCAACCAATACAGAATTCCAGTGGGTTTTGTTCATATGATAAGCTCCTGTAATTTGTGGATATTGTTCTCTGAGCTCACTGCTCCATTCCGGATCTGTTTTTACATTGATTCCTAAAGGCTGCTTTTCGAGGCTCATAAGGAGAAACATTTTCGTTCCTACTTTCAACACAAGTGTTTCACTATCAAATGGAAAACTTTCTGTAACTCCTTTTTTCGAGAGACAATAATCTAAGATTTCGTTGGCATCCATATAGAATGAATAATTAGTAATGGTTAATATTTTTTACTTTACTCCAAATTTAGTAAATTTAGGTAGGAAAACATCATCACAATAAACCATAATTAATATGAAAGCTTTGGTAATTGGCGCTACTGGTGCCACGGGAAAAGATTTAGTCAATCAATTGCTTACTGATAAAGACTTTGAGGAAGTCGACGTTTTTGTGAGAAAACCTCTTGATATTCAAAATGATAAACTTAAAGTACATGTCGTAAATTTTGAAAATCCAGACGAGTGGAAAAATATGGTGAAAGGTGATGTCGCTTTTTCATGTCTCGGAACGACTCTAAAAACCGCAGGAAGCAAGGAAGCCCAAAGAAAGGTAGATTTCGATTATCAGTACGAATTTGCAAAAGCCGCCAAAGAAAATAATGTGGAAGATTATATTTTGGTTTCCGCTTACGGAGCCGATCCGAAGTCTAAAATTTTCTATTCTAAAATGAAAGGAGAGCTTGAAGAAGCCGTAAAACAGTTACATTTCAACAAAATCACTATTTTCAAACCGGGCATGCTCGAAAGAAAAGATTCTGACAGATCGGGAGAAGTTTTGGGAAGCCGAATTATAAAATTTGCCAATAAATTGGGTCTTTTGGAAAGTCAGAGACCTTTGCCTACCGATATTTTAGCCAAAGCCATGATTAAATCTTCGAAAATAAAAAGCAATGGATATTCCAGTATTAAATTGGGGAATATTTTTTGCTTTGCGGAGAAAAGCAACGAGTAAAATTAATGTAGCAATGTAACAATTGGTAAATCGTTATACTGCTACATTATTAATTTAGATATATTACTTTAAGTATTTTGTAATCGCTTCATCTGTCGGTTTTGTAGTACTTACAAAAGAATCGATTAATTTTCCGTTTTCGTCGATTAAGAATTTTGTAAAATTCCAAAGGATGGTTGTATTTTTTACTCCATTAAGATCTTTTTCGGTTAAATATTTAAAGATCGGAGCGGTTTCGTCACCTGTTACAGATACTTTCGCTGCCATCGGGAACGTTACTCCGTAATTTTTCTGGCAGAAAGCACCAATTTCCTTGTTTGTCCCAGGCTCCTGGCCTCCGAAATTATTTGCAGGAAAACCTACCACCACCAATTTATCTTTATACTCTTCCGAAACTTTTTCCAAATCAGCGTATTGCGGTGTAAACCCACATTCTGAAGCGGTATTTACAATAAGGATTTTCTTTCCTTTAAAATCTGCAAAGTTGATTTGCTTTCCTTCTTCCAAGGCATCAACTTTAAAATCGTATATTGATTTTCCCATAAGTTCTTTGGTTTTAGCTTTAGAAACTTCACTCTTTTTCTGAGCGCAACTATTAAAAAATGCCACAAAAGAAAGCAGCAATAAAAAGATTTTTTTCATAACTAAATTTATTTTTTCTTTAGAATTTAAAGATATTGGCAGGAAATACTTTGTTGATATCAATTCTGTTAATCAACATCACATAATCTCCGTCTTTTTTTGTACTCGATGATTCTATTCTGAAAGGCATTGAAAGGTTTCCTATTTTTTTGTAATCCGAATAATCTAAAGTTTCATCCTTCTTTACTTCTCTCAACAACATGTACGTTCTTGTATCGAAGTAATACATGTTTTTATTAACATTTTTCGTTAATTCAACTTTATGACAGTAAATATTTCCGATTTTTTCCTTCCCTAAATATTTAGCTTCAAAACCTTTATTTTCCCAGTCTATAAAATCATTATCGAAACTTTCCGGCACATATTCCGGGTATTCCTGAAGTTTGTTGGTGGCATAATTCATAGCATACCCTTTCGTTCCGTTGTACCCTTCTACTGCTGTATCTTTTCCGTTGATAGTAATGAGTGTTTTAGTAAGATTCGGGCGCTGTTGATAGATTTTTATCGGGTATTCATCTTTCACACCCAAGATTACTTTTCCTTGAAGTAATACTGAATTCAACAGCTTCCAATTCGTTAATCCTCCGGATAATTCAATGTTTTTATCAATGATTTCCTTTGCTGTTTGTGCAAAAATTGACTGCGAGAATATCAGGACGAATACTAAAACTAATTTCTTCATTAATTCAATTTATAAATTCAAATATAAGGCGAATTTGCAAAAGAGCAACAAGGCGAAATAGCTAAATTTCCATTCCAATCGGCAATTTCGCAATTTAGCAGTTTTGCCTTATTATTTTATCAGCCTTCTTGCTTTCTCCAGATCTTCCGGTGTATCGATTCCCACGCCGATGAAATTGGTTTCTATCAGCTTGATTTTCATGCCATATTCCAGATAACGGATACATTCTATTTTTTCTGAAATTTCCAAGGGTTTCATTTCCAGTTTTGAAAACTGAATTAAAGCATGTTTCCTAAAAGCATAAACACCGATATGCTTAAAATAGCTTACATTATAAGAAGTTTCTCGATGAAAAGGAATCACGGAACGGCTGAAATATAGGGCAAAACCATTATTATCCGTAATTACTTTTACGTTATTTGGATTTTCAATTTCTTCTTTTTCAGTGAGTTTTATTTTTAATGAAGCTAAAGAAATTTCCTGATTTTCATCGTTGCGGAAAACTTCAATTAACTGTTGTAAAGGTTCCAGTTTAAGGAACGGTTCGTCCCCTTGAACATTGATAACAATATCACAATCAATATGCTGCACGGCTTCTGCAATGCGGTCACTTCCCGTTTCATGCTGACCTGTCATGACTGCTTTTCCACCATTTTTTACAATTTCATCAAAAATAATTTCGGAATCTGTAGCCACAAAAACTTCATCGAATAAACCTGTTTCCACAACATTCTGATATGTTGTTGTGATAACCGTTTTTTCACCCAATATTTGCATCAATTTTGCAGGAAAACGGCTTGCTTCGTAACGGGCAGGAATGACTGCGATTATTTTCATAAGTAAATTAGTTATAAGTTATTAATTATGAACCTTATTTTTAGTTTAAATAGTTAACCAAAATGATAATTCCATAGATCCAGGAGATGTACAGAAGTGAATAAAAAAATCCGAACCCAAAACTCTTTAATAAATTTCCTTTACAATGTTTTGAATTCTTAAATACTAAACGTAAAGCTCGGAAAAAAATCCAATATAACATTGCAACAAAAAATAAAATTGCAGCCCAAAAGAACATCCCGAGAAAATACAATAGAAAT
>CBFGVN010000180.1:0-6874 GCA_965651845.1 uncultured Chryseobacterium sp.
ATATTTTACCGTATGTAAGCTTCAACTATGCCATTAATGATAAAAACAATTTATCCTATTCATTTTCAAGTAGAATGAGAAGACCGAGCTTCTGGGAACTGAATCCTGTGAAAAATATTATCACAGAAGACAACTACACCCAAAACAACCCTTTTGTAAAAGCATCTTCTACGTATAACCAGGAATTGACGTATATGTATAAAAACTCATACTTCCTTATTTTGAATCACACCTATGTAAAAGATCAGATCACTCAGGTTCCTTTACAGAGAAGCTATATCGACCCTAAAACGAATCAGGAAAGAATACAGCTTGCTTACATCAGAACCAATTTCGGATACAAACAAGAGATGTCTGCGATGGTGGGAATTCAGAAAACGTTCTTCAAACAATATCTGACAACCAATTTCAATGTTGGAGTTCAGCATAATACCAACGATGGATTTCTGAATACAGATCCTACGACAGGTCAGGTTTTTGATGATTATATTAATAAAAGAAAGTCAACAAGTCTTGTTATTCAAACCAACAACACGCTTCGTCTTGATAAGAAAAAGACATGGTTCTTAGGTGCAAATTTCTTCTATGTAGACAAACAGCATATCGAGCTTGGAGTGCTTAAAAACTTAATGAGTTTAGATTTAAGCTTAAAGAAAAACTGGAACGACTGGACTTTTGCAGTAAATGTAAATGATGTTTTGAGAACCAACATTGTAGAAATCGAAGACTTACAGGACAACGGAAACTACAACTACATCAGAAACGATCAGTATAGAAGAAACCTAACAGTAAGCATTACCTACAACTTCGGAAACCAAAAGGTGAAAAAAGTAAGAGACATCGAAAGTGCTTCAGACGCCATCAAAAACAGAACAAGATAACAATCATTTCTTCATATAAATCATTTTTTGTGGTAAAACTCACTGAGAAATCGGTGAGTTTTCTATTTTTTAGATTTGAACGCAGATATTTACAGAAATAAGCACAATATTTGCATCAGTAGAAACGGGCTTTAGCCCGTTTAAATAAGATAAAAAAATTCATTCGGCTTTAGCCAAAACTTATATTAACATTTGCTTTAAAAATGAAAAAACATCTATTCATTTTCGGATTTTTACTCCTGATACTTTTTATCGGCTGTCAGCAAAAAACGGTAAACCTCGGAAACAACATTTCATTTAAAGTTGAGAATAATGTTTCGTACGGTGAAAATTCTAACCAGAAAATGGATATCTATCTTCCCGAAAACCAAAATAAGGAAAACGACGTTTTCATTATCATTCATGGTGGCGGATGGCGCAGCGGAAATAAATCTCAATTAACATTTTTCACCTATTCATTAATGGAAAAATTTCCGGAAAATGTTTTTGTTAATATGAATTACAGGCTGGCTTCCAAAACCCGTTTCGCTCTCCCTGATCAAACGGAAGACATTAAAAATGTGATGAATTCTTTAGAAAAAAAATTAAAGTATAAACCTAAATTCATTCTTCTGGGAAACAGCGCCGGCGGACATTTATCGATGTTTTATGCCAATAAATCTGACAAAAATAAAAATATAAAAGCTGTTATCAACATCGTTGGCCCGATAGACCTGAACGATCCGGGTTTTAAAAATTATGACGAATACAGCTTCGTTGAAAAACATTTAATTGATCCGAAGATTGTTGACAAAAATATTTCCCTGATGGATTTCGGAAGCCCAGTGCATTGGATTGGGAAAAGCTCACCTCCTGCTTTATCTTTTTATGGATTGCATGATACGGTTGTCCCTTTATCACAAAAGAAAATCTTAGATTCGGTATTGAAAAAAAATTCTGTCTATCATGAATCTTATGAATTCAACGGAGATCATCTTTCATGGGAAAAAGAAACCAACGCAAAATTTTTAATCAGCAAAATCGTTCAGTTTATGAAAAATATCAATAAAAAATCAACGCTCTGAAAATTTCAGAGCGTTGATTTTTTTGTAGGTTTGGGCTAAAGCCAAATTGAATTTACTTTATTTAAACGGGCTAAAGCCCGTTCCTATTGATATAAAATTGTATTTATTCGTGAAGAAACAGTGATATTCTTGTTTAAATCAATATCCCAAAGTCCTCTTAGCCTCAATAGCAGTAGTATTAAGCGTATTCAAACATCTTTCAAACTTACTTGTACTGCTCAGATCCCAGAAAGGCAATAAAACAATCACAGAGACATCAGATTTCGGATCATAAGCCATCATAGACAAATATCCTTCTGTCGCACCATTATGCCCGTATCCAATTCCCTGGAAGTTCGAACAACCCAATCCATAGCCGCTGGTTGTAGCAGCACCTTTATTTGTTCTCATCAGCTCTGCACTGGAAGCATATAAAACATTATCACCTTTCATTACGCTTCTGATATATTCCGTAAGCATTACCATTGTACCGATTCCGTTTCCTTCTGCGACGTGCGCGCTTGCATTTTTCAGGTCGGTAACCTCATCGTGATCAGAATATTTAATAAATCCTTTTACATAAGGCGAAGGTAATTGCTTGTCGGAAGCCAGCTCGGGAAATTTAATTCCTAATGGTTTTTTAGAACCGGGTCCAACAATTTTGTCATACATAAAATCTCCGTATGTTTTGGTAGAATTCACTTTTTGAGAATATACTCTCGCGACAATCTCTCCCAAAATCGAAAATCCTGTATTAGAATAGTGATAAACCTGATTAGGCGAACCATACGTAAGATTATGATCCGTTAAAACTTTTACATAATCGGCTGTCGAAAACTGAAAATCCGGATTTGTCGACAACATATATTCCGCGTAAGTTTCCCCTCCGATATTGTATTGCGATGTATCGTTGGTTACATCATAAATTCCGGCATTATGCTGTAAAATCTGGCGGATGGTGATTTCATTTTTATGTGGAAAATTCCAATCTGCGACGTCCGGTACATAAGGAACCGTGGTTCCAGGAATATTGGCAGTGATTTTATCATCCAGATTCAGCCAGCCATCCTGCATCATTTTTAAAATCGCTGTGGATGTAAAGTTTTTTGTATTGCTGGCAAAACGGAAATAAGTATTGGGAGTAACAGCTGTTCCGTTTTTTCCTTTAACGGTGCTGAAATAAGTTCCTCTTGGGGAAACCACGTACACGCTAAGAGAAGGAACATCAGTATTTAAATCTTTTTGTAGATTCGTATGAATATGGGTTACAGCAGCATCCAGTTCCAGCTGATAGTTTTTTTCCGTTTCATCATCTCCGCAACCCATAAAAATAAAGGGCAGAAATAACGAAAGCGAAAGAAGTTTGAGTTTTTTCATAGTTTATTCTTTCGATTTATTTTATACTGCTAATTTCGGTATTTTCTGGAAATATTTCAACGAATTGGGATTATGTATTTGAAATTTACTTTAAAATAATGATTTATGGCGGATAAATTCTTAATGCTTTCTGGTTGGTAATCGCAAAGACGCAAAGTTTTTTTAAAAGTAAATTCAAAAAAAACCTCAGAAACATTACATTCCTGAGGCATTTTTATTTTAATTAAAACTTTTATTCTGATTTAAAAACTTCCGTTCTTTCCGAAATTCCATTCGCGTTGAAAGCTTCAATCTGGAAATAATAAGAATCTGTTCTGTCGGCTCCGGTAAAGAAATATTCGTTCTTTCCGTACACCATAATGCTTCCATAGAGTTTATCCGGAGATTTCCCCCAATAGATCACATATCCGTCTGTATCAGGGTTTTGTCTCCATTTCATCCAGATGCTTCTTCTTTCACCATACTTTTTCGGATCAGCTCTTAACGGGACAAAATCTTCCACTTTTTTTGGTGCTGCTCCGTCTCCTTTTCCAAATACCCTGAATCCGCTTAATGCAAATTTTCCTGTTGGCATTTTTAAGTTTTCCATCTTCAGGAATCTTGCTTTGGCAGGCTTTTCAAGCTCTACATAATCATGGGGAACGTCTTTCGTATTTTTGCTTTTATCAACAATAACATTCCATTTTTTACCGTCATTGGAACCATAAATTTTATACTGATGCATTTTACCCAAAGTTTTTCCTAAAAACTCCACATCCTGATCTGCATAATTGATCTGAATGGCGTTAATCGTAGAAACCTCACCCAAATCTGTCTGGAACCATTCGCCGCTATTTCCGGTCTTCGCACTCCAATACGTTTTAATATCTTCATCCACCGCATAATTGGAATGATAACCACCCAAAGTTGATGAAACCTGAACCGGCTTATTATAATTCAGCAGCATCCAGCCGGCGAAAAGTCCTTTTGTGAAATCCTTTCCCTGAGCATATTGCGGAAGGTAAGTCGGATAATCCCCATAAGCTGTATTGCAATACATGACATCATCTTTGTCAAATCCGGCAGGCCAGATTCCCAATCTTCTTTCAAAATTATTTTTAGTTGAAATAAAAATGGTTGAAACATGCCACCAATTTTTGTAATTATCCTCGAAAGTTGCACCGTGTCCCGCTCCTCTTGCAAACCCTCCCGGCTTATAAGAAAAAGGATTGTGCTGCTGATATTCAAAGCCTTCCAAAGGATCTTTACTTACATACACTCCATCAGAATATCCGCTGAATTCTGTTGCGGGAGCGCCGTATTGCATATAATATTTTCCGTTGTGCTTCGTCATCCAGGCTCCTTCTACGAAAGGCTGCAGGAAAACATTGTCGTTATATTCACCGAATCTTTCCCAACCGTGATCTTCAGGCTTTAATCTGATAATTGGCTTTACAAAACCTTCCGACTGTAAAGTTTTCACTTTCACTTCCGTTCCCAACAATGGCCATTCGTTGCTCGATCCCCAATACAAATACAATTTATTTTTGTCTTCATCATAATGAAAAGCGGGATCCCAGGCTCCGACTTTTAGGGTATCGACGGCAATTTTCCAGTCGTCTTTGGTAGGATTTGTACTTTTCCAGATCGGGAAATCCTGTTCCCAGGTTGATCCAAAAACGTACAAGGTATCTTTCATTGCCCAAACGGCAGGAGCATTCAGGTCGTGGATGTATTTGTTATCTCTAAGAAATTTTCTTTTCACAAATTTCCAGTTGAGCATATCGTCACTGTACCAATATCCTTCCTGATTCGTGGAAAAAAGAAAGAGTTTATTTTTAAAATTAACGATCACAGGATCTGCTGTAGCACGGTGTCTTCCCTGTTTTGAAAAATTTTCAAAAGGGGTGTATCCATAATCGATATTGATTGGGTTACAAAATGTTTTTTGCTGTGCATTTAAACTTAAGCCCAACAAAACAGCTACCCAGAAAAAGTACTTCTGCATCTTCATATTTTTTACTTTAAACGCAAATTTAGTTAACTTTTTTGGGTTTCCTCCAAATAAAACCATCCAATAAGTAATGGGTAAGCTGAGGAACGACTAATAACGGAACCAAAAACTGAAACCAATTTATAGAAACATTCAAATTCAGCGAAAAATGTTCGTTCCAAACTAAAATTTCCCATAAAAATTCCTCAAAAAAAGCAAACCCAAAAATAACAGCGATAAATAAAAAAATACCCAAAGTAGACCGAAAAATGGAAAATTTATTATGTTTTGTTGTTTCTTTCTGCTTAATTTCCCGAATGTAGATTAATGCAACGTAAGGAATTCCGTGAGAGATGACATTAAGAAAAGTAAAAACCAGATCATTATTAAAATATACGATCCCGAAATACCATGAAAGATAGGTTCCGGTAATTAACATGATTTTAGGAATATTAATTTGTTTCGTTTTAAAGAATTCAAAAACAGTTTTAATGATCCAGACGGATAGAATCAAAACATATAAAATGGTGATGAAATTTGTATAATCCGGTAAATTTTTAAGCCAATTAAATTCATTTTCAACAAACCAGGTAAAAGCTCTCGGCGTTTTAAACCAATACAACATTGGGAAAATAGTCGCGGAATAAACAGCAACCTCATCAATTTTTTTGCTCCAGTTATTTGGTTCGAAACGGGCATAAATCCTCATAAAACCATATTGCTGTCTGATAAAATGAAAAACAGCAACTAAGGCCAGAACCGACCAGAATGTCAGACTTCCAAATTGGTATAAAATTAAACCTAAAACCCAGCTTAATGCAGGAATTCCGTAGTACAAAAGCTTCCTTTTCCGAACTTCTTCTTTTACAAAATAGGTTTTAAATAAAGTAGAATACACATGTGCCACATCCACAAAAACAATTAAAAAAAGCCATGTATAAAAGGAATAGTAATTTTCCAACCCCTGAATTTGTCTTTGGAAAAGAAAAATAATCAGCAAAATCAAAAAAGGAGGTGATAAAATAAACCATCCATCTGTTTTTGCATTATGTATCCACGGCTGTTTCATAGTGTCATTCTTTCTGCTGTCCGCCATCCTTGATAAAAAGCTTCCTCAAAAATTGAAATTCCGGATAAATCGGAATGGGCAAAGAAAATTTTTCCGTCGATCGGCATCTTTGCTTCTGATGTTCCGAAAATCTGGTTGGGAACAGGCGCAATCATCGCATGACCGATTTTATGAAACTGCATTTCAATGATAAAATCTTCAATCAAAGGATGTGCTTTTTTAAGATCATCCAGGACAAGACTTTTCAGCTCATTCTCTTTCATTGAATATAAGTTTCGTCTTGCCTTTCTGCAATCGTCCGTGGAAAAACTTTTGTAATAAGTGATTACTTTTTCACCCATAATTTGATCTATATTTTGATGCTGATCATAAATATAGCCTAAACCATCTGAACCGTAAATTACATTATCCCAGGCAAGCTCTTCATCGCCACCGAACTCATTTTTCAAAGTAATGGTTGTTAAAAGCCACGGAACATAATTGAAGTCTTTTGCTTTTTTGCTATTAAAAATCCGTTCGTTGACAAATTGAG
>CBFGVN010000181.1:0-6781 GCA_965651845.1 uncultured Chryseobacterium sp.
ACAAATCAGGAGTGGTTGTCCTTACAGGTACCACAATAAAAAAACTGCTTTAAACTTTCGTTTAAAGCAGTTTTAATTATTTGTTATTATTGATAATCAATAATTATTTTACTTCTTCGAAGTCTGCATCCTGTACATCTTCGCTTCCTGCATTTCCTCCAGGATTCTGAGCTCCAGCCTCTGCACCTTGAGCACCTTGTCCTGCTGCATACAATTCTTCTGAAGCTGCCATCCATGCTGCGTCTAAAGCTTCTGTTTTAGCTTTTACGTCGTCTGCATTTTTAGCTTCGAAAGCTGTTTTCAATTCTCCATGAGCCGCTTCGATTGCTGCTTTTTTGTCAGCCGATAATTTATCACCAAACTCTTTCAATTGCTTTTCAGTCTGGAAGATCAATCCGTCAGCTTTATTGAAGATCTCAACTTCTTCTTTTCTCTTGGCATCCGCTGCAGAATTTTCCTGAGCTTCTTTTTTCATTCTTTCGATTTCCTCGTCAGAAAGACCTGAAGATGCCTGAATTTTGATCGTCTGTTCTTTACCAGTACCTTTATCTTTAGCCGAAACACTTAGAATACCATTTGCGTCGATATCGAAAGTAACTTCGATTTGAGGAACTCCTCTTGGCGCCGGTGGAATATCTGTAAGGTCGAATCTACCGATTTCCTTGTTGTCGTTGAACATTGGTCTTTCACCCTGCCCTACTCTGATGCTTACAGCCGGCTGGTTATCAGAAGCTGTAGAGAATACTTCAGATTTTTTAGTTGGGATGGTTGTATTCGCTTCAATTAATTTAGTGAAAACAGAACCCATTGTTTCGATACCTAAAGAAAGCGGCGTAACGTCAAGAAGCAATACATCTTTCACATCACCTGTCAATACACCTCCCTGAATAGCAGCACCGATAGCTACCACCTCATCCGGGTTAACTCCTTTAGACGGTTTTTTACCGAAGAATTTTTCTACTTCTTCCTGGATGATCGGGATTCTTGTAGAACCACCTACCAAGATTACTTCGTCGATATCTGAAGTTGATAAACCTGCATCTTTCAATGCTTTAGCAACCGGCTCCATAGATCTTCTTACCAAGTCAGAAGCTAATTGCTCGAATTTAGCTTTAGTTAAAGACTTCACTAAGTGTTTAGGACCTGTAGCTGTAGCTGTGATATAAGGAAGGTTGATTTCCGTTTGCGGCGAAGAAGACAATTCAATTTTTGCTTTTTCAGCAGCTTCTTTCAATCTTTGTAATGCGATTGCATCAGATTTTAAGTCAACACCTTCTTCAGCTTTGAATTCATCGGCCATCCAGTTGATAATTACATCATCAAAATCATCACCACCTAAGTGCGTATCCCCGTTTGTAGACAATACTTCGAATACACCGTCTCCTAAATCAAGGATGGAGATATCAAAAGTACCACCACCAAGGTCATACACAGCGATTTTCTGGTCTTTGTGATTTTTGTCTAATCCATAAGCTAATGCAGCAGCTGTAGGCTCGTTGATGATTCTTTCTACTTTAAGACCAGCAATTTCACCAGCTTCTTTAGTAGCCTGTCTTTGTGCATCGTTGAAGTATGCAGGAACAGTGATCACCGCTCTTGTTACTTCCTGTCCAAGATAATCTTCCGCTGTTTTCTTCATTTTCTGAAGAATCATTGCAGAGATTTCCTGTGGTGTATATTCTCTATCGTCGATTTTTACTTTTACTGTATCGTTTGGTCCTTTTACTACTTCATATGGAACTCTTGAAATCTCGCTTCCGTCATCTTTAAAATGAGTACCAATAAATCTTTTGATAGAGTATACGGTTTTCTTTGGATTCGTTACAGCCTGTCTTTTTGCAGGATCCCCTACTTTTCTTTCACCATCTTCTGTAAATGCTACGATAGAAGGAGTCGTTCTTTTACCTTCTGCATTAGGGATAACAACAGGGTCTTTCCCCTCCATTACAGCAACACAAGAGTTGGTTGTTCCTAAGTCAATTCCAATTATTTTACTCATAATATTTTATATTTTTTCTAAATTTTTAATTTTAATTTACACTCTCAAATTCTCAATATCTGTACCAGACAAGGTTTTATGACAAAATGACAGAAAAAAGTAAAACCTCGATTACTTCGAGGTTTTAAAGGCTAATATTGGGAAAATTTTACCGTTATTTTTTGATAAACTTCATCGATTTGATGAATTTTTTGTCCTTATAAGTTCTTACGAAATAGATTCCGGAAGGGAAATCGCTTACGTTTATTCTGTCTGTTTCATTTTTTATTGATGCTTTTTTCACCAATCTTCCTTCTGTATTAAACACTTCAACTTCATTAATAGCCATCAAAGGTGATGCAATAGAAATATATTGAGTTGTAGGATTTGGAAAAAGATTGATCTTGTCTACTTTTTCTACTTCGCTTGTTGCTAAAACAGAACATGCGTTATTATTAAGCAGACTAGCTCTAGGTCCTGCCAATGCATTGGTGACAAGAGTTTTTTGATCGTTGGTAAACATTACCTTTACAGCATCACGAGTGTAATCCATAAAATTCATAAACATGGCTCCGTCTGCAGTAGGCGTACACATATAGGTATTATCAGGAAACGTTGGAGCCCCGAAATAAGCATAATAGGTGGCTGGAGTATCTGCACAAAAATCATTCACAACTCCACAAAGAGTATTTGTCGGCGTACCATTTATATCACCACCGAAAGGATGCCATAATCCCAAATAATGCCCTACCTCATGTGTTGTACATCTTCCTTTATTGTACGGGCTTTCAGCAGTTCCCATAGTTCCGAAAACACGATAATTTATAGCTATACCATCAGAAGGACCTTCTGCTCCGTCGGGCATTGAAGACCATCCTCCGACGCTCGCATAATTCGGCTTCCCCACCCAAATATTAAGATATTTCGTATTATCCCATGGTAGAGATCCTGATGAATCATAATAATGATCATCAAAATTAAAATTAGAAGGAATAGATTTTCTTACAATTCCGGTTGTAGGATTTCCGTTAGGGTCTTTTGTTGCCAAACAAAACATCACCTGCATATCCGAACCAACCGGCTTAAAAACTGCCGGAGCATTATTAAAATCAGCATTAGCTTTTCTAAAATCCTGATTAAGAACCGCTATCTGTGAAGCAATCTGGGCATCCGAGACATTTTGAACTTCATTTTTATACAAAACATGCACTACAATAGGAATCGTCACAACGGTTTGGGTATTTTTTGAAAGATTATTTTTGTTCGAAAGATATTTATATAGATCTTCTCTGGCTTTTAAACCCTGAGGATTATTTTTATAAAATTCCTTCATTTTTTTGTCTGTCATACATTCAAACTGTGCAGACACATTGGCAGTCAAAAGGCCGACAGCCATTAATAAGATTTTTTTCATTTTTCATTTGTTTTTTCGATAACAAATATAATTACTTTATTAGATAAGTTAAAGCTTTAAGCAAAAAAAATACCTTATTTAATCAACATCTGTAGTTATTAAAAAAATTTAAACAACATTTAAATTAAAAGATAAATTTATAAATGATTTTAATACATTTTATAGTAAAAAAAATTCAAAGATCTGGCAGAACGTGGAAAGTCCTCAGTGGCTTTTATGGTTTTAAACTACAGTTGGCATGCAATGACACAAAAGCGTTGACAATTTTATAATGAACATTTTGGAGCGATAACTGTGTAATGTTTCTTCCCAAAAAACCGTCACTCAACTTAAAAAAAGTAAAGGACGGGCAATTATTTCTAAATTTTACCTAAAATAAAAAATTCTAAATATTTTTTTGATTCGTAAAATACACGATAAAAAAATAACTCCAAAAAGTTGCACTACAGAAGAAATTAACTATACATCAACAATTTCCCTTCAACTTATAATTACCCTATAGCTTGTGCTCCAAATCCAGCTTGCCAAAAGCTGGATATTAAAATCATTAAGTGTTATTTTATCTCCTATGTTTGCAGCGTCAAATGTGGGAGATTTTTATTTATATACTTTTGTCACTGGCAAATCAAAGGAATTGAAGATTAAAATTAATTAAAGTTTAATCTGATTTCTGTTTATAATAACCTCCCGAATTATTATTTTTGATAAAATATAAACTAGAGAATGTCATTACACTTCAATCCGAGAGATATTACATGGCTTGCCTTCAACGAAAGGGTTTTGCAGGAAGCGATGGACGAAAACGTGCCTTTATATCTGAGAATCCGTTTTTTAGGAATTTTCTCCAACAATTTAGATGAGTTTTTCAGAGTGCGGGTTGCCGGATTAAAGCGTGCAATGGATTTTAAGGAAAAAGTAATTGCAGAATCTTTTTATCAGCCGCCCTCAAAGATCCTTCAGAAGATCAATGACATTGTGATGAGGCAGCAGCAGAATTTCGATAAAACCTGGAAAAAAATCCAGGGCGAAATGGCTGAGCATAAGGTTTTCATTAAAACGTCCAAAAATTTAACGGCAAAGCAAAAAGAATTTGTAAGAAAATATTTCGATGAAGTAGTAGAATCCAATGTGATTCCTATTCTTCTTCATGAAAACACACCGATGCCTTATATGAGGGACAAAAGTCTTTACCTGGGTGTTGCGATGAGGAAGAAAGACTGGCAGTATTCGAGTAACTATGCCATTATTGAAATTCCTTCCCGTTTTGTGGGGAGATTTGTTCTCCTTCCGACAGAAGATCCGGAAGAAAAGGACGTGATGCTGCTGGAAGATGTTATTACCTTCAATTTACCGCATATTTTCTCCTATTTCGGATATGATGAGTTCGCCGCTAATGCCTTCAAGGTAACAAAAGATGCCGAACTGGATCTGGATAACGACATCCGAACCAATTTTGCAGAAAAAATTGAAAAAGGATTAAAAAACAGAAGAAAAGGAAAGCCGACACGTTTCGTTTTCGATAAAGATATGGATAAAGCCCTTCTTGAAATGCTTATCAGAAAATTAAACCTGACAAAAAAAGACAGCATCATTCCGGGCGGAAAGATTCATAATTTTAAACATTTTATGGATTTCCCTGATGTTTTTGAAACGTATGAAAGACCTGTTGAAAGAACTTCCTTCACCCATCCCGCTTTTGAACATGGTGAAAGAGTGACCGACGTTATCCTAAAACACGATGTACTTCTTACCTTTCCTTATCATAAATACAATCCTGTAATCGATCTTCTGCGTGAGGCGGCAATGGATCCGGATGTAAAATCGATTCAGATTACAGCGTATCGTCTGGCGAGCAGCTCAAAAATTATTAATGCATTGATTTATGCGGCCAGAAATGGAAAAGAAGTGACGGTAATGCTTGAACTTCAGGCAAGATTCGATGAAGAATCTAATCTGGAATGGAAAGAAATGCTGGAACCGGAAGGAATTACCGTATTAATCGGACTTCCGAATAAAAAAGTGCACGCCAAATTGTGTGTTATAAAAAAACGGGCTCACAACAAAACCATTCAATACGGATTCATAAGCACCGGAAATTTCAACGAAAAAACAGCAAGAGTTTACGGAGATCATTTGCTGATGACGGCTGATCGCGGCGTAATGGCAGACATTAATAAAGTATTTAACATTCTGAAAAAGCCTAAGGACGATTTTTTACCTATCCTTAAAACCTGCAAAAACTTATTGGTTTGTCCACAGTTTATGCGGGAGAAAATTGTACATCATATTGATAAGGAAATAGAAGAAGCAAAGGCAGGAAGAAGGGCTGAAATGATCATCAAAGCCAATTCGGTGAGCGACAGAGCTTTAATTGAGAAATTATATGAAGCAGCACAGGCCGGAGTTATTATCAGAATGATTGTAAGAGGAATCTATTGTGCAATCAACCAAAAAGATTTTAAAGAAAAAATAAAAGCGATAAGCATCGTCGATGAGTATCTGGAGCACGCAAGAGTAATGTATTTCTACAATAAAGGAGCAGAAGACATGTACATTTCATCAGCAGACTGGATGACCCGAAACCTCGACTACAGAATCGAAGCCGCCGCAAAGATCACAGACAAAAATCTGAAAAAAGAATTGAAAGATATTCTCGATATACAGTTGAAAGATAATGTAAAAGCTCGTATTTTAGACAAAAAATTGGGCAACGAATACATCAGCAACAACAAAGAAGAATGTCGTTCTCAGATAGAAACATATAAATATTTAAAAGCAAAAACAGACAAAAAATGAAGATTGCAGCCATAGACATCGGTAGTAATGCGGCCAGACTCTTAATTAATGAAGTAAAATTCAACAACAAGCAGCCGGAATTCATTAAGCTTAATCTTTTAAGAATCCCTTTAAGATTAGGGATGGATGTTTTCACGTTGGGAAAAATCGGCGCAGAAAGAGAGAAAATGGTGATCGATTCCATGAAAATTTTCAGTGATCTGATGAAAATCTATAAAGTGGAACATTACAGAGCCTGTGCTACAAGCGCGATGCGTGATGCTGCAAACGGACGAGACATCATCCGTGAAGTAAAGGAAACTTCGGGAATCGATATCGAAATTATTTCCGGAGATGAAGAAGCCACCTTAGTTTTTGAAAACCACGTTGCAGAAGGTATGGATAAGGACTTTGCCTATTTATACATCGACGTCGGCGGTGGTTCCACAGAGCTTACTTTCTACGAAAACGGAAAAATGATTTACGAAAAATCTTTCAATATCGGAACCATCCGTTTGCTGAATAACCTGGTAACACCTGATAACTGGAAAGATATGAAAGAAGAGATCAGGAAAAATATCAACAGTAAAAGACCTATCGTAGCCATAGGTTCG
>CBFGVN010000182.1:0-6780 GCA_965651845.1 uncultured Chryseobacterium sp.
CCAACGCTCTGATCAATCCCGGAACCGGAGTTTCGATAGCATCGATATTTAATAATCGCTGAGGTCTGCTCAGTTTCATGGCAGGATCTCCCAGGAAATTTACCTTTAAGTGATCTGTAGCAGCACCTTTTTGCTTTTTAGCATTTAAATGTGCATAGCCTAAAGTATCAAAATCATCACTTGTAAGTTTAAAAATATTCTGAGTATAAAGGTTGGTAAAATCAATACCATATCCAACATCAATCGCACGGCTTGACGTAATCATAGAGGCGGGACCTCCTTGTTTTAGTTTAAGGAACTGTTCTCCTGCAGAAGAAGTATCCGGCTCATCCCAAAGCGTAAATTCACAAGTAATTGTCGATACAAACGGGAATCTGCTATATACATTGGAAAAGTTATTTGCATTTTGAATTTCATCTAATGTTAAAACCCTTTCCTGAGACCATCCGTTGATTCCTCCATGTCCGAAATAGAAAAGATACAAGCTGTTTCCTATGTCGTTGGAAATCGCCTGATTTACCTGAGGATATCTTTGTCCGCCGGCTGTTCTTACTGCCTGAAAAGCATGTAAATAAAGCTTTCTTACGTTATATTCTTTAAGATTGGTTGTTGCCGGCTGTTCAAAAGTTGTTACCAGAGAATTGTTCATTACTGTATGGAAAGGCGTACCACCGTCATTATCATCATCCACTACAAAATCCAGCTTCATTCTCCACTCTCCGAAAGGGGTAGATTGTCCGGATAAGCTATTGTAATATGCTAGTGTTTTATCGATCATAGTGCTTGCCTCCGAAACGTTTGCCGCAGGAATTCTACCCACCGGAAGATCAGGAAGGTTATTGGTGATGAATTCGTTGGTCTGAGGTTTTGTCATTACAATATAATCATCGGTAACGAAAGACCTGATAACGTCCATAGATTCTTCACTCTGATAGCTGGAAACTACGTTGGAATTATTTGGAATCCTGTTTTTGTAATCGTAAGAGGTATCTCCTAGAATGAAAACATATTTTAATGTACCAAGCGGCGTATTCAGTTTAGTTACGAAATCTCTGATCGCCGTAAGATCCCTGCTTCCGCTGCCAAATTCATTATAAATTTTATCAGTATCTATAATCTGTACATTGAAGTTGTTTTTTGTCTGGTGATAAGACGCCAGTCTCTGAGCCTGCCCCATCATTTCCGGAGTGGTAATGATCAGGTAATCCACATTTTGCAAGCCCGAAAGATTCTGATTGTTGATTCTTCCTACAAATTGAGGACTAAAGGCTGCATCTGCTTTAAAAGCTACAAATTCATTATTAAAATTAGGATCAGAAGTGGTATAGGCAAAATTAAACGTTGTATTTCCTGCAGCTTTGTTTACCCTTCTGTTAACGTTGGTAATATCTGTAACGTCCCAAACTTGTTCCGCTGTAGAAGCATTAGACAAACTGAAGCCATAAGTCGTATTGCTCCCGCTTACCAATGAAAAATCTCTGAAATTCATCTGGCTTCCGTTAAAATTCAGATTGTCCTTGTACTGTACTTCCAGATAATCTACGTAGAAAGTTCCGTTAGGATTTACCGAAATATCTGGTTTTAGATTAAAAGTAATTTGAGTTCCGCTTAAACCGGTGATCGTTCCTGAGTATCTTGCAGGATAGAAGTCGTTGGTTCCACTTGAGTTAACAGGCGGGATCGCTACCGTAAAAGGATTCAGGTTATTAATATTAAATGTAATACTGTTTTGCTGAGATTTATAGCCAATTACCTGAGCTCTGTATCTGATCACATCTCCACCCTGAACGGCAGAAGCGGTGGTGAAAGTAACAGGCTTATCGGTAGTAAAAGGAGCGTCTTCTACCCAGATTCTTCCTACTTTCATTAGGTTTTTCTGATCATTATTAATGACCTGATAATTGTCGAATCTTGTAATTAAAGGTGTTGTCGGCAGGTTCACATCCACAGGCTGGATTCTTTTTCCCGGACCTTTATCAAAATTGATATAGTAGTATGAAAAATCTTCGTAGATATTTTTTAAGTTTTCGCTTCTGTCACTTCTGGTATCGACTCTTTTGAAGCCGTTTCCGTTCGAGGTATTGTAAAGGTTATATCCGTTCGGTCCCTGAGCGTAGAACAATGCATAATCGTTGTCATTCCAGACACCATCATCTTCGCCTACGACCTGAATGGCATTTTCCTGAAGAGCACTGTATTTTACATCCTGATTATATTCAGGAAGCATGATTCCTCCGTTTCCGTAGATTCTGAAATTTTTAGGATTTACAGAAGAAGGATTGATGCAGTTGTCCTGTAAAAACTGTTTTGTAATTTTGAAAACACCGGATTTGTCAACTTTTATTTTGTAAAAGCCCCCTGTTGATAAGGGATTTCCTGTCGTTCCTACTTTTAATGTACTTCCGATATTGTTGGAAGCATTAGTCTCCGAAATTTCGAATGAAGACAATCTTTGAACAGATCCTTTTACATTTTTAAATAAAGCAATATTAATACTTGCATATCTTTCTCCATCGAGATAATAGTAAGCTACATCTTTTATTTCGTAGTCGGGCAGAAGACCTTTGCTCAGCTCGAATAAGTCTCTGCTGGAAACATTTTCCCAGACAGGATTAGAAACTTTTAATTGCTTTTCGCCAATTTTTTGTTTGATTGTTATAAAAATGTTATTTTGGCTGAATGAAAATCCCTGATTTTTAAAGTTTGGGAGATTTATTTTTGTGTCACCAAAGTCTTGAATTTTAGAACCCTCCCAGTCGATGTTTATTCTTTGAGCCCAAACTGTTGATACAAAGCCAATTAGGAATAAAAGCAGTATTTTTTGTTTCATGTTTACTTTTGAAATTTCTAAATTACAAAATAAATGAAAATTTTATAATTAAATTATGATACAATAAAATTAATTTGTTAACGTTTTTCAAAAAAATCAACTCTTTACTTGATTTATTGAATAATTTATTTTTTCTTTGTACTTTGAAAATATTTATATCGACTATGAAAAAACTAAAGTTGTTTTCATTAATAGCATTAAGTTCTACACTTGCATTAACCAGTTGTGGTGGAGGTACTAGCAAAGGAGGCGGTACTAAAAAATTTGTCAGCAAAACGGGTTGGAAACCAAACGAAAAACAAGGTTGGTTTTTTGCAGGAAAGCAACAAAAGCAGAAAGGTTGGCCGGGAATGGTATATGTAGAAGGTGGAACTTTTACAATGGGATTAGTGAAAGATGATGTTATGCACGATTGGAATAACTCGCCGCGCAGAATGCAGGTAAGTTCATTCTTTATCGGGGAAACAGAAATTACTAACTACGAATACCGTGAATACCTTACATGGTTGAAGTATGTATTTCCTCCAAGTGATCCTAGTTTTAAGGAAATCTACAACGGTGCGTTGCCAGATACCTTATTATGGGACAACAAACTATCCAGAAATGATTACAACGAGACGTATTTCCGTTCTCCTGAATTCGATTACTATCCGGTAGTAGGTGTTTCTTGGACTCAGGCAAACAGATACTGCGAGTGGTTGACAGACAGAGCAAACGAAAAAGCTTTAATGCAAGCTGGGATTATTGCTAAAGATTTGTACATCAACGAATCGAACAATCAGGGTGGAACCGCATTCAACATGGATAAATTCAAGTCGAATGATCCTGAAATGCAAGGATACATCAATGAAAAAAGAATGCAGCAAAAAAATGGTATAAAAACTACCAACCAAAGATTATTGGCTGCTAACAGAGCTCCTGCTGCTGCAATGGTTCAGAAATTCAGACTTCCTACAGAAGTTGAATGGGAATATGCAGCGTTAGGTATGGCTAAAAACAGAGAATACAACCAATACTTAGGTAAAAAACCTGAAATTGAAACATTAAGAGGTAGCAAAGGCAGAGACAAAGGAATGTACCTTGAAAACTTCAAAATGGGAACAGGTGATTACTCTGGTATTGCAGGCTGGAAAAACGACGGTTCAGCAAGAACTTCTGATGTAAGACAATATCCATCAAATGACATAGGAATCTATGGTATGTATGGAAACGTATCAGAATGGACTGCCGATATCTACAGACCTATTGTTGACGAAGATTTCAGTGACTTCAACTACTACAGAGGAAATATGCCTCAAGCTGTGGTAAAAAATGGTGACGGAACTTATAAAATGGTAGATGAGAACAGCATTAAGTATGATACTTTAGATGACGGAAGATTAGTTTACAGAAACTTACCTGGTCAATTCGAAAGAGAAACTATCGCTGATTACAGAAACTACAGAGATGGTGACAGAATGTCTTCTCTGGATTACAGAAGTACTTCTGATTCTGCTGATTCTAAAACAAATATGTATAACGGACCTCAAAGAAGATTCATTGTAGATGCAAACGGAAAAGTAATTCTTCAGAGAGATAAGAAAGAAAGAACTTCTGCTATGACTAATGACATCAGAGTAGTAAAAGGTGGTTCTTGGCAAGATACAGCATATTGGTTAGACCCAGGTCAAAGAAGATATAAAGATGAAAATAAAGCATTCGGATGGATCGGATTCCGTGTTGCTCAAGATGCGAAAGCAAGTGATAAAGGTAGAACAAGAAGATAATATTTATCAAAATAATTTCAAAAACCTTCCAGATTTCTGGAAGGTTTTTTTATTTTTGAACTATGAATATAGAACAGTTTTATCCTTTATTTTTAAAGTCCGGAAAGGTAACAATCGACAGCAGGAAAATCGGAAAAGATGATATTTTCTTTGCATTTTCAGGAGAGAATTTCAATGCGGCAACGTTAGCGGAAAAAGCCATCGATGAAAGCGCTTTGGCCGTGATTGTAGAACAGCAGGATTTTGAAAATACAGATAAAAATATTTTCTATGTTGGATCAACATTGGAGTTTTTGCAGGGACTTGCGGTTTATCACAGAAAACATCTGCAGATTCCTATTATAGGTTTAACGGGAAGTAACGGTAAAACAACGACGAAAGAAATCATTCATGCTGTTCTTTCAGAAAAATTCAATGT
The DNA here is from genome assembly GCA_965651845.1 of uncultured Chryseobacterium sp. Classification (GTDB taxonomy): domain Bacteria; phylum Bacteroidota; class Bacteroidia; order Flavobacteriales; family Weeksellaceae; genus Chryseobacterium. Next base: position 5,015 of record CBFGVN010000182.1, read on the forward strand.
ACAGTATACATTTGGAAACCTCAATAATCATATCGGAGTTCCTCTTACAATCCTTTCTATTAAGCCCGAACATGAGATGGCGGTGATAGAAATGGGTGCCAATCATCAAAAGGAAATCGAACTTCTTTCAAATATAGCCAAGCCAAATTACGGCTATATCACAAACTTTGGCAAGGCTCATCTTGAAGGTTTCGGAGGATTTGAAGGAGTAATTAAAGGGAAATCTGAGCTATATGATTACCTTAAAAATCATCAACAAACAATTGTTGTTAATGAAAATGATCCTATTCAGGCGCAAAAAACAGAAAATTATTCACCTAAAATTACTTTTGGCAAGGAAAATTCAGACTATCAGTTCGAATTATTTTCGGAAGAACACTTTGTCGGATTACAATATAAAGAAATAAAAGTTGTTTCAAAGCTGACGGGAGAATACAATTTTACCAATCTTTGCGCCGCGGCAAGTTTAGGATTGCATTTCGGAATTGATTTTGAAAAAATAAAGCACGCCATCGAAAATTATACCCCTACGAATATGCGCTCCCAGGTGGTGAAAAAGGAGGGAAGAACTTTGGTATTGGATACTTATAATGCAAATCCAAGCTCTATGACGGCTTCTTTACACAATTTTGTCACTTTTGAAGGTTCAAAAACAATTATCATTGGAGATATGCTCGAATTGGGAGAAGAAAGCGAAAAAGAGCATAAAAGTATTTTGAAATTAGCTCAGGAATTAGGTTTTAACGAAATTATTACCGTCGGAAAAAATTTTAAGCATGTAAATTCTTCAGCAAAAGCTTTTGAAAATACAGCTGAATTAATAGAATATTTAAAACAGAATAAAATCTCTTCAGAAAATATTTTACTAAAGGGTTCGAGAGGAGTTGCTCTGGAAAGGTCGATCGATTTTATTTAGCCTTTGTAGCCCAGAATTCCTGGATAATTAATTTAATATTTTTGAAAGTGCTTGGGAAAACTTCATTTTCAATCTGAGCGGTGTTTTTCCAGGCAACTTCAGTGATTCCTTCTTCAATCTGCGGTTTTGAAGTGTCTTCACCATTGAAATTCATTTCAAACCAATGGGTGCATTTCAGGACTTTGTCACCATTTCTTTCGACATAAATATGGTAAGTGGTGTTGATAAATTGTACCAATTCCACTTCTTTCAGCCCGGTTTCCTCTTCAATTTCCCTTACAGCAGATTCTTCACGGGATTCACCTTTCTCCATTTTACCTTTCGGAAGATCCCATTTTCCTAATCTTTTAATGAAAAGAATTTCACCGTCAGGATTATTTACAACCCCTCCTGCAGCTTCAATGATTCTGAATAATTTTTGGAATTCTGCCCAAATTTCATTAATATTTTCGCCAAAAACATTCAATTCCTTAACAGATGTATTTTCAAGAAGATCCAGTGCGATCTCTAAGGTTGTGACGTTTTCATAGCCAAGCGTCTTTTCGAGGTTTTCAGATTGCTTAGACAGTAATAATTTTTTTTCGTTCACAAAAACTTTATACATTTGTAATAATTAAGAATTTAAATACAAAAATAAAAAATGAATTTAGAAGGACGAAAGATTATTGTCAATAAATCATCTAAAGAGTTGGTAGAAATACTAAAATCTCCGGAAAACTACAAAGATTTCATGCCGGATGGTCTTCAGAAGTTTGAAACGAGAGAAGATGGGTTTAAATTCGGTTTGCAGGGGATGCCGGAAATTGCTTTAAAAATTGATGAAGTTGATGATCAAAAGGCAGTTTTAAAA
>CBFGVN010000183.1:0-6778 GCA_965651845.1 uncultured Chryseobacterium sp.
ATATCACCATCACTGGTTAAAAGTATCAAGCCTTCACTGGGCTTATCCAATCTTCCGATCGGGAAAATCCTTTTCGGATGGTTGATGTAATCGATGATATTATTTTTTTCACGCTTGGTATCCGTCGTGCAGACAATTCCTACTGGTTTGTTGAAAGCGATATACACATGATTTTCTTCCGGTTCGCGGATTGGCTTCCCATCAACTTCAATTACGTCTTCATCCGAAACCTTCGTTCCCATTTCCGGAATCTTACCATTGATTTTTATTCTGCCTTCTTCCAACAGCTTATCCGCCGCTCTTCTTGAACAGTAACCTACTTCTGATAAATATTTATTAATTCTCGTTTTCTCCTGCATTATTTAAACCTTTTAAAGTTTCAAATCTAAAATCATTTTCCAAAAAATCAGAAGTTGCATCTTCAATATTATATTCTCCGATTTTTGTTCTTCTCAATTGTGTTAAATAAGCTCCCACTCCAAGTTTCTGCCCAATATCGTGAGCCAGGCTGCGAATATAGGTTCCTTTCGAACATCCTACGGTAAAGCTTACTAAAGGAAGATCGATAGTAATATTATCAATGTAAAAAATAGTCGTTTTTCTGGATTTCATTTCAACCTCCTCTCCTGCTCTTGCTAAATCATAGGCTCTTTTCCCTTCAATTTTTATGGCAGAAAAAACAGGTGGCGTCTGATCAATTTCACCAACAAATTTTTCTAAAGCTGTTTTTATTTGCTCTTCCGTAATGCCTGAGATGTCCTGATGCAGGATTTCAGGTTTTTCGGTATCGTAAGATTCTGTCTGTACCCCGATTTTTATCTCCGTCCAATATTCCTTAGGAGCGTCCTGAATTTCAGAGATTTTCTTGGTGTATTTTCCACAGCAGACAATTAAAAGCCCCGTTGCTCTCGGATCTAAAGTTCCGGCATGACCGATTTTAAACTTTTTAGGAAGATTAAATTCTTTTTTAAGCTTATATTTCATTTTATTGACAGCCTGAAAAGAGGTCCAATCCAAAGGTTTGTCCAACAAAAATATATATCCCGATTGCAAGTCTTCTGCGGTCATTGATAATAGGTAATGAGTAATATGCTTATATTAAGTTTTATTGAAAGAAATAAAAATAAATCAATAAGGCAACACCCACGAAAATACGGTACCAACCCCAAGGTTTAAAACCATATTTATTCAAAACTCCGATGAATGCTTTGATTGCAATAAGTGCAACGATAAATGCCACAATATTTCCCACAATAAAAATCGTGATATGATCCTGGGAGGAAAGTATCATTTCGTAGCCTTTCTGTGGATTGGGTGTTTCTTTACCCCATGTTTTCAGAAAAACAGAATACACTGTCACTGCCAACATAGTAGGAACTGCTAAAAAGAATGAAAATTCTGCCGCTGCCTTTCTTGTAAGACCTTGAGCCATTCCACCGATAATAGAAGCTGCACTTCTGCTCGTTCCGGGCATCATGGCCAAACATTGCCAGAATCCTATTGTGATGGCATTTCTTACCGTAATTCCCTTTTAATCATCGATTATTGTATTTTGGAACAATTTGTCTGCAAATAATAAAACAACTCCACCCAATACCAACACTGATGAAATGGCTATCTGATTCCCAAGAACCGCCTCAATTTTATCATCAAACAAATATCCCAAAACCAAAGCCGGAACTACTGCAAATCCCAACTTAAAATAAAACTGTAAATTTTTTAAATCAAAGAATTTTTTCCAGTAAGCCACTACCACAGAAAGAATTGCCCCAAATTGGATGGAAACCTGAAACATTTTTAAAAATTCGTCTTCCTGCAAGCCTAACAAATTTGCCGTAAAGCCCATATGCGCTGTGGAAGATATCGGAAGATATTCTGTTAGTCCTTCAATAATAGCAATAATAATTGCTTTGATTAAATCCATGATATTATTAATATTAAAAGATTTAAAGATTTAAGAATTAAAAAATTAGATCAGTTTGAAAAATTATTTACAATGTAAATAGTTGAGCGACCAAAATCTTTTAATTCTTAAATCTTTAAATCTCTAATCAAAACTTATTTATTTATTTTCTTTTCAAAATCGCGTACACCTCGATTACAAAACCGATTACCACAAACAGCGGTGCAATTCTGATTCTGCGAATGGAAAAAATTCCGTCGTTCCATGAATTCGGATCAAATTTTCCATCAACTGTATTGGCATCCGAACCCATCATCAGAAGGAAACCCACGACAATAAATGCCAAACCGATAAGCATCCACTTAAAGTTTTGCTGTCCGAAATAAAATGTGTTTTCCTGTGAAACTTCAGGGGTATCTTTCCCAAAACTGTCTGCGGAAAATTTATTTGTTTTTTTGCTCATTTTTAAGAGTAATATAAGTCGTCAACGTTTGATCTTAAGAATCTCCAGGTTGCAATAACCGTACTTAAAACCGTAATAAAAATTCCCACTCCAAGTACCAGAATCACCAACCAGAAATACTGATTATTGTCCTGTACAAATGCAGATCCGATCTGGCTTGTGAAGTAATACCAAACTCCGAACAAGGCAAGAAGCCCGATTACAGAGCCAATAGCTCCCAAAATCACAGCTTCTATGATGAAAGGTTTTAAGATAAATCTTCTCTTCGCTCCTACCAGCTGCATGGTTTTAATAATAAATCGCTTTGAGAATATTTTCAGACGGATTGAATTATTAATTAAAACAACCGCTAAGATTAAAAATAATATAGAAAAACCTAAAATCCATTTAAGAATTCTGCTCAGGTTGTTGTAAACATCCACCATTAGTGTGCTGTCATTCTTCACATCAATAATCCCTGGAACAGCTTTAATCACTTTGATCGCATCATCGATCTTTGCAGGATCTACATATTCAGGTTTTAGAGCAACTTCTATAGATGATGGAAAAATGTTTTCTTCGAAAAGTGCATCTGTATCGATCCCCATGCTTTTTTTAGCTTCTTGCGCGGCCATTTCCCTCGAAATGTAAGTCGCCTTTTTTACAGGAGCCAATGTCTGTATTTCTTTGAAAACCTCGGCTTCCATTTTTGCAATTTTGGCAGAGTCCTTAACATTATAGTTTTCGTCAAAGTAAGCGTTTACCACAAGCTGTTCTTTGATATAGTCGGAATATTTCTGGGCATTAATTAAAATAAGTCCCATTAGTCCTAACAAAAATAACACTAAGGCAATACTTATTACTACTGTAATATTGCTAGACCTAAGCCTTTTCTTATTAAACTCATCTACAGATTTAGCCATTAATATTAAAATTTTTGGCTAAAATAGAAAAAAACTTCCGAAATTTGGGAACGAAAAAGAGAAAATCACTGTTAATAAAATCATAAAAAACATTGAGTGTAAAAGCAAAAAAGCATCTTGGTCAACACTTTTTGACGGATGAAAACATCGCAAGGAAAATTGTAGAAGGTCTTAGTTTTGAGGGCTATCATAATGTCATGGAAGTAGGGCCAGGAATGGGTGTTCTTACCAAATATCTTCTTGAAAAAGATCAGAACATCTACCTTGCAGAAATTGATAAAGAATCGATTGAATATCTGAAAAAAAACTACGCCAAAGTAACGGAAGAGACTTTCGTAGGAGATTTTCTGAAACAGGATTTCCAATTCACCAAAGGAGAGCAAATCGCTATTATCGGGAACTTTCCTTACAACATTTCTTCACAGATTTTGTTTCAGATCATTGATCATTATGGGTTGGTTCCTGAAATGGTGGGAATGTTTCAAAAAGAAGTGGCGGAGAGAACAGCGGCGGTTCCAAGGACGAAGGACTACGGAATTCTGTCTGTTTTGGTTCAGGCATATTATGACACTTCGTATCTGTTTACGGTGCATGAAAATGTGTTTAATCCGCCTCCCAAAGTAAAATCCGGCGTCATCAGACTGACTCGGAATCCCAAAGAGGGTTTGGCTGGGAATGAGATCTTATTTAAACAAATTGTAAAAGCAGGTTTTAACCAAAGAAGAAAAAAACTGTCTAATGCCCTGAAAATCCTGAATATTCCTGAAGCTTTAAAAACTCATGAATTTATGGATAAAAGAGCGGAAGAATTGAGTGTTGCAGATTTTATTTCTTTTACGCAGTTGTGGAAGCAGAATTCTTAAACACGAATGACACAAGGTTTTAGTATAAACTTTACAAATGATAATGTATTATTTTAAGTTTTGGCTAAAGCCAATTTGAACATTTAATATTTCTTTAAACGGGCTAAAGCCCGCTCCTATCGACATTAAAATTCCTCGGAAATTTCATCATTAAAAAAGCCTTTCAATTTCTTGAAAGGCTTTTTTGTTTGCATTATCGATTTTATTTATTCTCTGTTTTTAAGCATGATCCAACCTGATTGGCTCATATTAACTTTTGATTTCGGATACTGGAAGTTGAACTTATACCAGTACGTTGCAGTTGGTAATTTTTTACCACCTACTGTTCCGTTCCAGATAGGATTTTGTTTTGAGAATCTGAACATTTCAGAACCGTATCTGTCGTAGATAGATCCCGTAAAGTTTTGGAAGTCTCCTAATGCTGTAAGATCTAAAGTATCATTAACACCATCCTGGTTCGGAGTAATAATATTTGAGATATGAAGCGTGAAGAATTCAAGTGCACCAACACAATGAGTTCCTACCGTTCTTACCTGAATATGATACGTTGTATTATTCTGAAGGTTTGTAAATACATTAGACGGCTGCCAAGAAATACCTCCATCAACAGAATATTCTACCGTTTGAGGAATATTATTGATCATCGGAACCTCTGCAGTGATCGTTAAGGTATTGTTGCTGTAATCAACATTCGTAACAAACGGAGAAGCTGCCGCTAAAACGTGAGCCGTAAATGTTTTTTCACAATATCCGTTTTTGATCGTTACCGTGTAAATTCCCAACTCATCTACATTAATGGTCTGTGTAACCTCACCTGTGCTCCACTGATAAGAATAGTTTGGTCCTGCACCTGCATCAAGAGTTACTCTGTCTCCCACACACATTTCTACGTCTGCTAATGGAGAAGTAAGCTCAGGAACAACTTCTACCGTAATTGTAGCCGGCTGTAAAGACTTACATCCTTTCGGACCTAAAGCATATACTGTGAAAGTTGTTGTATTGTAAACTGCAGCAGACTGTGTGTTTCCTGTTCCAGGGAAGTTACCCCATTCATAAGTTGTACCTCCTGTTGCTGTAAAGTTGACAACTTCTCCAGGACAAACTTTTAATTTTGATGCTACTACATGAGCTGTTGGCGTAGCTTCTTTTAATAATTTTAATTCAATCATTTTACTACAGAAACCGCCATTCGATACGACTACGTATAAAATCTGACCGTCATTTCCATTGTAATGTAAAATATCTTGAATATAATCTCCATTCTGAGCTATGGCATCTGCCTGATCTTCATAGAAATGGAATACTGCTCCTGGTGTTGTACTTATGGAAGCCATTGCATCCGTGATATCAAACCATGTTACATCGGTCTTAGGACAGAGCAGCAATGATGGATCAACGGCCGCCGGAGTTGTACCTCCGTTTATTTTAATATTCGCTTTACCCGGACAAGGATTTCCTGGGAAAGACACCTGAATTTCATAATTACCCGGTTGGGTTGCCGTAATCGTCGGCGTAGTAGCTCCCTGAATGGCAACACCATTGAAGAACCACTGGTACGTCATATTCGGATCACTTACAGAAGCAGTGATTACCTGAGGTACATTATCACAAACGTTGATTTCTTCCGGTAAAGTAGCTCCTGTAGGATCTAATAATTCAACACCGATGTTGAAAGATCCACCTTCCAGGAATACTGCAGAATCGTAGCTGCTGTCTATCGCATCAGCCAAAACCATTTTAAAGTGATAAGACTGTCCGGGAACTACAGTTGCAGTCGCCTGTAAAGGAACCGTTCTACCATTAAAGTTAGTTTCAATAGCCGATGTATTATATCCTCCGAAAAAGCTTACGTTAGGAGCTCCACACCCCATATCAAATCCTGTAAAGCTATTTTGAGGGTGAATATTGGTAACACTTACAGGTCCCGTACCCGGAGCAGGTAAAACGGCCATGTTTACGTAAGGTCCACCTGCGGTAGGTTTCAATAATAAGGCAAATGCATCTGAGAAGCTGCAAGGGAAAGATCCCGTATATTCTTCAGAAGCAAAAAGGTAATTAAATTTCACCTGACTTGAAGTAGGTACGAAGTCAAATTCCAGAATTACAGCATCATTAAGCGTTGCTGTAGGATTGGTAGCTGCTACAAGATCCGGATCACTTCCTGTTGACAAATCGTCACCTAGGGTACCACTGATGTAGCTGTTCCCAGCTTTGTTTGCATATCCTGTAGTAAGTACAATCCCATCTTTAAAAGGGAAATTGGTAGTTCCTTTGTGGAAATATCCCCAAGATCTGTTGGCATCACTCGCCGGTAAATTCGGGCTCACCTGTACATTCGATACGTTTGGTGTGACGCATGAATTGGTTCCTGACGAAATTAATACATCTTTTACCAACTGTAAAGGCGTATAAGCCGTCGGAGCATAGCTTGGTGCATTAACATCAATAAAAGCACCTGCCTTCATCGTTAAAGCAGAAGGTTTCTCTTTTTGAGGCTTTCTGGACGGAAGTTTTTGTGAGTAAAAGACACTCGACGAGGAGACTATAAAAAAGGAAAACAATAGTAGATATCTCTTCATAATAATTTTGTTTTAACAAATTTAATTTTTTTTTAAATATCTCATACACATATTTGTATTTTTTACAG
>CBFGVN010000184.1:0-6712 GCA_965651845.1 uncultured Chryseobacterium sp.
CGTAGCGATACCCTTTCATCGTTTCATCAATCCGGTCGATAATGAGCCCGGCATTCCCTTCCTCATTGTACATCGGAATAACCAAAGAGTAAAATTTTTTACAATCCATTTTTTTTATAGGATTTTTTTTAAATTTGCTTTGCGAGCGTTTAGTAAAAATATTAAAAACCCTATTCTTTCAGATGAACAAAATGTTACTAATCTCGCCACGTCAATTACTATTACTTTACATTGGCTTTGCCCTCGTTTACATTTCCGGACTGTTTATTCCCCTTATGGAAAATGACTCTGCACAACACGCTTCAATGGCCATGAGAATGGTGTTGAACAAAGATTTTTTCACTATTTATAAAGGAGAAAACCCTTATCTGGACAAGCCCCATTTGCATTTCTGGCTGGCTGCGATTTCTATGAAAATTTTTGGAATAAATCATATTGCCTATCGGATTCCGGCTTTACTGGCTTTACTTTTGGGTGCTTTTTCTACAAAAAAATTAGCCGATCTGCTTTATAAAAATGAAAATACCAGCCATGTTGCTTCATTGATTTTCCTTTCTGCACAGACTATCATTTTATCTGCTCACGATGTAAGAACGGATGCCGTTTTAACCGGATTCATCATTTTTTCGATCTGGCAGTTCGTGAAATTTATTCAGTCTCAATATGTTATCAATGCTATTCTTGCCGGGCTGGGAACTGCTTTGGCTTTTTCGTCGAAGGGTTTGATGGCCATTGTGATTATCGGGTTTTGTATTTTTTCTTACTTAGTGTATTCAAAAGAGTGGAAGAATTTTTTTAATCGGAAAATATTTTTTGTATTAATAATTTTTATAATCGGAATTACTCCTGTACTGTATGCTTACCAACATCAGTTCGGAGGAGAAGGAATTAAATTTATATTATTTAATCAGAGCTTAAATAGGCTTACCGCGAATGGTTTTAAAGAAACAAGTCCGGATTACTTTTTCTTTTTCCATACCTTATTGTGGGCATTTTTGCCATTTTCTCTGGCTTTTTATTTCGGTGTTTTTGAAAAAACAGCTTTTTTCATTAAAAATAAATTTAAAAAAATTGAAGGCGTAGAATTTCTTACATTAGGCGGTTTCTGGATGGTGATGATGATTTTTTCGGTTTCAAAATTTAAGCTTCCGCATTATTTAAACGGTTTGATTCCTGTTCTTGCTATCCTGACATCATCATATTTATTCGATATTTACAGACGAAATTGTATAAAAAAAATTAAAATTTTATACATTGTTCAGCTCGTTGTTATCTTCTCCACAATTGTCGGAACCGGTTTGCTGACCTACTTTTTCACGGGAATTCATAATATTGTTTTTTACCTGTTGTTTTGTTTGGTTATGATCTATCTTTTAGTTAAAATTTTCACGAAAGAAGATCTTTTTAAGAAATATATTCTCATTTCGTTCATCTTTTCGATAGGCGTTAATATTTATCTTAACACTCAATTTTACCCCGTTCTTACGCAATATCAAGGCAGCTTCAAAATGGCTGAATTTGTGAATAAAAATAAGATTGAAAAGGAAAAAATAGTAATGCTAAAAGGATATGAACCCTGGGCTTTCGATTTTTATACCCAAAGAAATACACCGAGGGTGGATAAAAATACATTAAAAAAAGGAGATTATCTTGTGATTTATAACGAACATCTGAATATTTTAAAAAAGAATTACCAATTCGTCAACACGGAAAATCATTATAGAATTACACGATTATCATTAAAATTTTTAAATCCGAGAACCCGCCCGGAACAATATGAAAAAATTTCTTTGATTAAAATTGTAGATTAATTTTTTTCAGCCACACAGGCTTTTTGTGTGTTTCCATTTACTTCAAAAGAGGTAAAGGAATTCCTATTTTATAGACTTTATGATAGGTTTTTAATTCGTTGTTTTCGTGTAAGAGTGTTTCAATATGTAGGCTTACATCTTCCTGTACATCAGGATTTGGATAAATAATCAGGCAGGAAATTTCTTCGTCACTGATCTGAGGTTTCTGAGCTTTTACCTTCTTCAATCTTGCATATCCTGCAACCTGACGTATGTCGTTGTGAATTGTCTTATAATTGTACTGAAGTTTGTATTTTGCATCCACTACAATTTTCGTCTGGTCTGAACAAATCAGGAAATCCAATAAGTTTCCATAGGTAGAAAACTGATAATGAAGCTGCTCAGCTGAAATTCCGGGATTGTCTTTTAATAATTTGACGTAGACATACAGCTCAAACATTTTAGGCATATCAATCCAAAACGGAGGTGTGAAAGTCTCCTGCTGTACTGTTTTTGTAATGTTGTAAGAGAATTTTTTTAATATCAATTCTCCCACTTTTATGGCTTCCTTATATTCTTTAAAAAAGGGATTATACTTCAAATTTTTAACATCATGAAGATTCACCTCATCACTAATCTGTTCAAATGCAGGACGAATATAATTCAGAATCCAATGGATATTTTGTCTGTTTTTAAAATATGAAGAATCATTTTCCACATATTGAACGCAAAATGAAAAAACCTTTTTCAGAAAACGATTTTCGATTGAATTTTCACCAAATACCTGATATTCACAAAGTGTATCTGTGAATCTGTTTTTGAAAACATTTTGCTTGATATTTTTTGCTATAAGGACTTTCCCTTTGGTTCTGCTTCTTAGGTTTTCCTCTACTTTATAATAAGATTTTTTCAACCCTTTTCTTACAATATCCTGTACAATTTTCAAAAAACGGACAATCAAAAAAGGAGTCAGCAAATCCTGTTTCTGGGTAATTTCAATCTGTGCCGAATCCCAATCGATCAAAACTAATTTTTCCGTTTCCTTTGCTACTTCAGGATGAGACATGATCTCCATCAACATCGCTATACAATCTATTTCTTTTTCGTAAAGATCATTAAAAATATTCTTTTCGACAGCCTCATTTTCCTTGTCAATTAAGTATTCATCTTCCAGTGCTGTAAAATTTTCAAAACACTTATAAACTGTTGAATTGATCTTCGGCTCCACCCGAATGGTTCGATTTCCCTGCTCCCAAAACCAATCGACCCCGACAAAATAATTGGTGGAAATATTAATGGTATCATCATTTATTTTAACCTCATAACAATGATAGTCCTTCCCTCTTTCTGTTTTAAATTTTCTTGTATTTATCGTATTCAGATCATCTTTTTGAGTAAACAGTAAAGCGTCCGAAGAAGATAAATTCTCCGGAAGATTTTCGTAATAAATACTCAGTGAATGTGAGCGATGTTCCTTTAATACAATCCCCATTACAATGCCTTAATATAATCTTCGATCTTTTGTCCTTCTACATTTCCCATTAAAATTCCGTCCTTTACATATTCCAGAAGAATCGGTTTTATCTCATATTCCAGCCTAAAACTGAAATCGATCGGGTTTTCTTTAATATTTTCGCCATTTTCATCCTTTTCATAATGTTGAATGAAGTAAGAATGGCCTAATGACACGTCTTTCGGATTAAATTCACCCGATAAATTGGAGGAATGTGAGGTATAATTATCCCTGGTAAACAGTGCTTTAACCTTTTTAAACAGATCAGATTTAAAATCATCACCCAATTCCACGAGATCCGTCGGCAATACATCGACAAACGCGAAACGTCTTCTGATTGCATAATCGATATGTCCTACGCTTCTATCCGCCGTATTCATCGTTCCGATGATATAGAGATTGGGCGGAAGCATCAGTTCGCGGCTGCCGACTTCATACATGCTGTCCACTGTTTCACCCCTGTATTCGAGGGCATAAATCAGTTCGCCCAGAACGGAGGATAAATTGGCTCTGTTGATCTCATCAATAATCAATACATAATTTTTAAGATCTTCCGGAATGAACGGGTTATTTTTGTTGACATTAATGGAAATCAGCTGCTGCTGAATCATGTAATAATAAGGATATTTCCCTTTCATGATCAGTCCGAGTTTGGCTTCCTGATCCCTTAAATCGATTGGTTTTGAAATTTCGTTCCAGTTGTTGTACACTTTTTCCATATCGCTGAAAAGAATTTTATATTTAATCTCTTCACGATCCTGAAAATTATAAATCAAACCATCTTCTTTAATGGAAATAATTTGCGCCGTACTTTTTTCTCCGAAATAATATACTGAACCCTTATTGATTTCAGTGTTTATTTTTTCCAATAAGACATTCAGCTTATTCTGAAAGTTAATTTTATTCTTTGTTTTTCCAAGATGGGCTAAAAAATTATTTCTAGCTTCTTCGGCAAATTTTCCCAACGTTTTATTTTCAGCGGCATAGATTACCCCCTCTCCTTCTTCGTTCGGTTTAGCCACAATTCCCCTCACAAAATCCTCATAAGTATAGCTTGGGTGAAACTGCACCAATTTGAACTGTTCGTGCTCCTCCAGCTCTTTCAAAGAAGAAACACCCAACAATTCTTTTGCAATAAGTTTCGCCTCCCTCGTCTTTCCCGTTCCGGGAGGACCTTGAAGGATGATTTGTTTTTTGTATTTAAGGAGGTCTATTCTGCTTTCGATATTGCTTTCACTCATATCATTGTTTTTTTCACCTGGGAAATTGGATTGCTCCAATAAATAATCATACAACTGCCAAGGATAAGTCATTATCTCATAACCACTTTCGCTTCCCATCCGTTTTTTAAACTCCTGAAACAAATAATAGCTGTTCTCAAACCAGTCTGCTTTTATTTCCAGATCAAAATCTTCGAGTTTGGTGTTTAATAAATGGATTAAGTGTCGTAATCGCTCTTCATTAACAACGGTACATAATAATTTGGGTTGAAGGCTCGCTATCAGGCGATTTGTTGCAGCTTTTTTATTAGTTCCGGTATGTTTTCTGATTAAAGTTTTTATCTGATGGTAAGTTTCAAACAATGGTTTATCCTGACTTAATGAAATCTCTCTCAATAACGGGGAAAGTTCAGCCCAGTCTTCCTTTATTGCCTCTTTCTCCGCATTGTTGAAATAGCCCTGTTTTAATGAAGAAACACACTGATCGGAAGAACGCATAAAAAATTCATAAAAAACTTCTTCATCCCATTCCCGCCAGTTTTTATTGGCACTGGCCTCTTCAATAAATTTCGGAACAAAAGTCTTATAATTTGCCCGCCACTCTTCCCAAATATCCTGTTCATTAATTAATTCTGTAAAATTCATATTCGATTATTAGTTTCTGAATTCAACGAAAAATGTTTTGTCTTTCAGGCACAATGATAATGATTTTTTTTAATTCTGGTTTACGGGAAAACGTAAAAAATGTTTGGTTTAGCTATAAAATAAATAGGTTACAGTTTTTAGATTACTGTTTTTCTTATTTTTAATTAAAATTTATTACGTTAGCAAGTATTCCTGTTGTCCGAATTCGATGTTATTGCTTTCAATCTTTTCAGTAAATAATTTCGCCGGGGTTATCATTTCCAAAAGCAGAAAATCAATATTCCCAAAATAAAAAGAAGCCACCAAATTCTTATCCCATTCAGCTTCTCCAACGGTTAACCTCCACTTCTGGAATAACTCATTTGTGCAAAAAAGTCACCAAGACCATCACCCGAGCCTGCTACTCTTTCTGGCTTCCTTTAAATTTTAAAAGCATTGAGGAATTAAAAAAGAAATAAAAGAATATACCCATTACTATAATAACGATAGGATCTTCCCAAGTCTGCCATATACATCCTAGCCCCAAAATCATAAAACCCGTTTTCCTGCAACTCTTTCTGCCCAAATTTTATTTATCAGAAAATACAACAGGTAACCATTTTAGATTACCTGTTTTTCAATTCATTTATAGGATTGATATTTATAAAACATTACTTTGCCCCTGTATAAACTCATCTGCCAGCCTTCCAATTTTCATGGCATATTCTAAATCTCCCAAAGTCAGCTCTTTTTCTTTTAAAGATTTCTTTTTAGAAAAAATATTTATAAAAAAAGTGTTTCCTTCTGACTCAAAATATTTAGATATAGTAAAATTATCTATATTAATATTAAATTTTTTACTGAACTCATAAATCAATTCATCCGCATCATCTCCATAAATTTCAAGATCTCCGTTTAATGTAGTTGATTGTTTCAGATCAATACTATTATTAAATGGCCAAAATTTATTAATAAAAGATATCAATTCATTCCAAGTATTATTTTCCATTTTGTTTTTTTTTTAATTTTGATTTAATTTTTTTATTATGTACTAATATTTGGCTGTTTGTAATATAATAATTATGATTTTTAGAAACTTCTATATTGTAAACTGTTGTTGGCTCTAAAAATATTTTATAACCTATAACTTCTTTAAAACCATCTTTAGTTATAATATTTTCTCCTTTTTTTAAGTTCCCAACCTTTATCCAACCTTTATCCTTCACATAAAATGGATGCTCCCTTGTTACCCATATTATTTCTTCACCTATAATTAATTCAAAAATCTCTTGGGTAATTCTTTTAGATATTTTTTTGACTTTTGATAACTCTACTTTCCGTAATTTTTCATTATACGACAATACTTCATCTCCTATATTTATATCTTCAATATTAATAAATTTTTTATTTCCGACAATTGAAATTCCTGCTTTAAAACACATTCCGCCCTCAACCCAGTTTTGATGATGTTGATTTTCCTGTTTCTGTTCTTCACTGTAGGGCAATATATTAATAACTCGATCAGCAAGCCATTCTGCTTCATCAACCACGATTAGTCAAGAAAA
>CBFGVN010000185.1:0-6710 GCA_965651845.1 uncultured Chryseobacterium sp.
TAATAATTTGAATCTTATTATTCAGATACTCATCCGTACCGCTTCCCAATAAAAAATGCACCGGTGGATTTTCCACTTCGCTGATGGCGATAATAGCTTCCGCACCTTTATCAGGATCGTTAGGCTGATTTCCATTAATTTCATCAAGGTGAGCCTGTTCAGAATTTCTCGCCGCTTCGTATTCAGGAATTGAATTTTCCGGTATTCTTACAGATTCTTTTGATAAGAAGTCGGTTCTGAAATATCCCGGATAAACTACAGTTGCTTTTACTCCAAAGTTTTTAATTTCCTCTGCCAAAGCTTCCGTTAAACCTGCCACTGCGAATTTTGTTGAGCAGTAAATTCCCCAACCCGGAAAATTCCCTGAATATCCACCAATAGAAGAGATGTTAAAAATGTGTCCGGATCTTTGCTGACGAAGATGTGGCATCGCATTTCTGATTACATTCAGTGTTCCGAAAACATTCACATCGAAATTAGCTCTTGCTTCCTTGTCTGAAAGTTCTTCCAAAGTTCCGAGCTGTCCGTACCCTGCGTTATTCACCACAACATCCAATTGTCCGAAATGTTCGATCGTTTTTGCGATGGCAGATTTTACATTTTCATCGTCTGTTAAACTCACTTCAAGAGGGAGAAATGTTTCTGAAGTTTCCCCGATTTCAGTAATTAGAGCCTGTACATTTCTGGTGGTAGCAGCCACACGATAATTTTGTTCTAATAATTTTTTAATTAAGGCTAATCCTAATCCTTTTGAAGCTCCTGTCACGAACCATACTTTTTTTGTTTCCATTTTTAAATATTTTATTGTTGTTAAATGATGGTACAAAGATGGAAAGATGACGGATGAGAAAAGTAGCCCAATCAACGAATGATGTAATCGAATCGTGAATTTGGATGAAAGTTTTTATTTCATGGCATCGCAGGCAAGATAAAAAATAGCTTTATTAATGATATCCTTTTCTTTATTCTTGAAAATATTGATGAAATAAATAGGAGTATTTCTATTTTCAAAAAAGTAAACAAGGTTATACTCATACTTTTTATTGTTGCAGATTCCTAATTTATAAAGGTAAAGATTTTTGGAAGTTCCAATATTTTTCGAGGCTTTTGGATTCAGTGAAATTTTTTCGATTACTGTATCAATAAATTCCGGAGTATATTTACCTTTAATCTTTTCAGAAAAAAAGTGCTTAGTATGACAGTCTGCATTTTGGTTAAAAAGTCTTTTTTCAAATATATAAAATTGAAACAAAAAAGAGAAACCCGAAAGCTTCTCTTTAATAATATATTTTAATTACCACGGGCTAATCCCGATTTCATCTTCAATATCATTACTGAAATATTGCCCAGTTGGGCCGTTTTCATCCGTTAATGTATGTTTAATGATGAAAGATGCTGCGCTTTCTACAGAACCAGGACCGCTGTGGGCGTTGAAATCTGTTGCGGTATAGCCGGGATCAATCACATTTACTTTGAATGGAAGGTCTTTTAACTCATACGCTAAAACAATTGTGTAAGCATTCAAGGCTGATTTTGAAGGCCCGTAAGCCGCAGATTTCACATGATAATATTTCCAGTTGGGATCGCTGTGTAAAGTTAAAGAACCTAATCCTGAAGTAATATTGCTGATTCTCGGGCTTTCCGACTTTTTCAGAAGGGGTAAAAATGCCTGTGTAACATTAATGACTCCGAAAAAATTAGTATCAAAAACATTCTGGATATCTTTAACGGAAGTTTCAGTTGCGGTTTGTGGATTTACACCTAAAATCCCGGCATTATTGATCAGAATATCCAATTTTCCCTGCTCATTTTCGACAATTTTCTTTGCCTTTGAAATGGATTCCGGGTGGGTGACATCTATTTCAATAGCCCTGATATTTTGAAATCCTTTTTCATGAAGTTTTTTTACGACTTCTTCTCCTTTTTCAAGATTACGGCTTCCCAGATAAACGAATAGTCCTTTTTCTGAAAGTTGTTTTGCGGTTTCAAGGCCAATACTTCTGTTGGCTCCTGTGATTAATACTGTTTGCATTTTCTTTTGTTTTAATTGATGGTGTAAAATTCCGTCAATTAAACAAGGTGGCATTTGTCATTTGGCAAAAAGAGAGAATTTTGGCTTGAAGTTGGAAGCAGGAGGATGGAAGACAATATCAACCGTAAACTTAGATTCCAATATTAAACTTCCATCCTCCAGCTTCCAACTTCTATCTCAGCTATCTTATATTTTTTCTGATTCTGCTTAATGAAGATTGAGTTACTCCCAAATATGAAGCGACATAAGAAAGCGGAATTTTATTAACCACAGTTGGGTAGATTTCCAGAAACTTCAGATAGCGGGTGGTTGCATCTTCTGAAACAAGCGGACTCCTTCTTTCTACTTTTTGAATTAGTGCCCTGGAAATAATCTTATGAACAATAGCATCAAAGCCTACAATGGTCTGTAAAAGTTCCAGCCAGTCTTTTCTTTGGAATACAATCATTTTACAATCCGTCACTGCCTGAACGTAAGAGCTCGAACAAATTTGATTATCAAAGCTTTCAAGATCTACAACCAAATTGTTTTCTTCAATAAAATATTTTGTGATTTCCTCACTTTTATTGTTGTAATAGCAAACCCTAAGAATCCCGTCGACAACAAATCCGACTTGTTTTGCAATTTTGCCGGCTTCAGAAAAGTATTCTTCTTTGGAAAGATGCAGTTCTGTCGTTTTACTTGCAATAAAATCCATCTGTTGCTGATTCAGGCTTCCGAATCTTAAGATAAAATCAAATAATTCTTTCATAAATGCAAGTTAAAGAAAGAAAATTGTACGGCATTTGTCATTTGGTAAAAAGATTATTAAAGATTAATCACGATGAATTCAAATAAAATTGGAAATTCAATGATGATGATTATTTAAACATCCTTTATAAAATCCTCATACTCATAATAAAACCTCTCAAAGCCATCCATTTTCTCCACGAAAAATTCAAAAATTTCCTGCCAGGTATTTTTATTGAAAATGGAAACGCCTTGTTTTTCAACCCAGATTTTGGCGATCACTTTTCCGTTTTCTAAGGTAAAATATTCTTCTTTATTGAAGTCTCCTATAAAATCTTTCAGAATATCTTCCAGCGACCAGATCTTTTCATAGTAAGCATTCCGGAAAATTTCATCTTTCATTTCGATGTCCAAAGAAACTTCCGCTTTTTTATTATCCGCATAAAATTTGAATGACATATCCTTGATTTTCGTATCATACAAAATCCATTTTCTGGGAAATGACTTTCCAAAAGCTGTCCAAAATTCTTTTTTTAATTGCTGTGCTTCCTGTTTACTGAACATGGAACAAACTTAATGATTAATAGGTGAATTTGCAAAGAAAGCTAAGTCGTAAACGGCAAATAAGCTTATTAGCCATCTTCGCTTTTTTGCCTTTTTGCCTTTTTGCTTCATATAAACTATTTTCTTAAATTTGCTGTAATGCTGTCTAAAAAATCTCAATATGCTTTTAAGGCGCTGTCATACCTTGTAGAAAAGAGGAATGACGGTCCGATTCTTATTTCCGAAATCGCGGAACACAAGAAAATTCCTTTAAAGTTTTTAGAAAATATTTTGCTTGAGCTTAAAAAAGCAGAGATCCTCGATAGTAAAAAAGGGAAGGGTGGAGGATATTTCTTCAAAGAAAAACCGGAAAATGTAAAATTAGCAAAAATTATCCGTTTGGTGAATGGCCCGATTGCGCTTCTTCCTTGCGTAAGCTTAAATTTTTACGAAAAATGCGATGATTGCAGTGAAGATCATTGCGGCTTACATGACGTATTGATTGAGGTTCGGGATGCTTCATTGAATATTTTGGAAAAAAGAACTTTAATGGATTTGGTGGATTAACCGAGTCCTTTTTTTTGAATTATTAGTCTACTTATTTGGTGGGATAGTAATTTTGTTAGATATTTGCATTACTTCAAATGAATAAATTATGATTTCAAAAGAAGATGCAGATACACTGAAACAGCTTTCAGCAGAAGAGGGATTGAAATTTATCTCATCAAAATTCCCGGAAGGAGCAGTTTTTTCCACATCGCTTGGTCAGGAAGACCAGGTTATTACCGACATAATCTTCAGAAACGGTTTACCGATAAAGGTTTTTACATTAGATACAGGAAGACTTTTCTATGAGCATTACGAATTACTTTCACAAAACAATTCAAGGTATAAAACAAAAACGGAGGTTTATTTTCCGGAAGGTTCTGATGTCGAAAAATATGTGAACGAAAAAGGAATCAATGCCTTTTATCATTCAATTGAAAATAGGAAAGAATGCTGTTTTATCCGGAAAGTTAAACCTTTAAATCGTGCTTTGAAAGGTGCCAAAATCTGGATCACTGGCTTACGTTCCGAGCAGTCGGAAAACCGTGAGAATATGCCCATCATTGAGTGGGATGAAGAAAGACAGCTCTATAAATACAATCCTTTAATTCATTGGAATTATCAAAATGTTTTAGATTATTTGGAACAAAATAAAGTTCAGGAATTGTCTTTGCACAAAAAAGGCTTCATCAGTGTTGGCTGTCAGCCCTGCACTAGAGCAATTGTTGAAGGCGAAAATCCTCGCGCAGGACGCTGGTGGTGGGAAAATTCACATAAAGAATGCGGTCTGCATACCCATTAATTCAAAAAATTTAAACTAAAAATGAGTACATATAAACTAGACTATCTGGAACAGTTGGAGGCCGAAAGTATCTATATTATGAGGGAAATTGCGGCTCAGTTTGAAAAACCGGCTTTGCTTTTCAGTGGCGGAAAAGATTCCATTACGTTGGTTCATCTGGCGAAAAAGGCTTTTGCTCCGATGAAAATTCCGTTTCCTTTGGTACATATTGATACCGGGCATAATTTTCCGGAAGCATTGCAATTCAGAGATTATTTGGCAGAAAATATAGGTGCAGAACTGATTGTAAGGAAAGTTGAAGATACCATTAAAGCTAAAAACCTTACCGAACCCAAAGGAAAATTTGCTTACTCAACTTGCTATCACAACAATACATTAGTGGATACGATCGAAGAATTTGGATTTGATGCATGCATTGGCGGAGCAAGAAGAGATGAAGAAAAAGCCAGAGCCAAAGAACGTTTTTTTTCTGTTCGTGATGAATTTGGTCAGTGGGATCCGAAATTGCAACGCCCGGAATTGTGGAATATTTATAACGGAAGAATCAATAAAGGGGAAAATGTAAGGGTTTTCCCGATTTCAAACTGGACGGAGCTTGATGTCTGGAATTACATTAAAAAAGAAAATATTCAGCTGCCATCGATTTATTTCGCTCATAATCGTGATGTGATCGAATATGACGGACAATTAATCGCCGTTTCAGATTTTATCCAAATTGATGAAAACGATACGATCGTTAATAAAAAAGTCCGCTACAGAACAGTCGGAGACATGACGTGTACTGCTGCTGTTGAAAGCTCTGCCGGAACTTTGGATGAGGTGGTGAATGAAATTACAGCATCAAGAATTTCCGAACGCGGCGAAACGAGAATCGACGATAAAGTAACGGAAGCAGCGATGGAAGACAGAAAGAAAGGAGGTTACTTTTAGTTATAAATGATGAAAGATAATTGATCAATGATTTTGAATGTTTGCAAAAAGAATATGGTTTATCATTGATCAATTATCATTAATAAAAAATAGACTCATGGACATATTAAGATTTATTACCGCAGGAAGCGTAGACGACGGGAAAAGTACCCTGATTGGCAGGCTTCTCTACGACAGCAAAAATATATTGATCGACCAGCTTGAGGCGCTGGAAAAGCAATCAAAAAACAAAAACGAAAATGGCGTTGATCTTGCGATTTTAACGGACGGATTGAGAGCCGAAAGAGAGCAGGGGATCACAATTGATGTGGCTTACCGGTATTTTTCAACACCAAAAAGAAAATTCATTATTGCGGATGCGCCGGGGCATATTCAGTATACCAGGAATATGATTACGGGTGCTTCGAATTCACAACTGATTGTTATTCTGATTGATGCAAGACAAGGCGTCATCGAACAAACAAGAAGACATTCTATCATTGCGTCTTTGTTGAAAATGAAAAATGTTGTGGTGGCGATTAATAAAATGGATTTGGTGGAATATTCTGAAGACGTTTTTAATGATATTAAAGCTCAATATCAACTAGTTGCAGGTAAATTAGGGTTAGGAAATGTGAGTTATTTTCCGATTTCGGCTTTTCATGGCGACAATATTGTAGAAAAATCTGAAAATATGCCGTGGTATAAAGGTTCCACATTGTTGGATTTCCTTGAAAATGTAGAAATTAATTTAAGTAAAAACTTCGATAGTCCAAGGTTTCAGGTGCAGTATGTGATTCGTCCACAAACTGATGAATTACACGATTACAGAGGTTACGCCGGAGAAGTGATCTCAGGAATTTACAAAAAAGGGGATGAAATTACCGTTCTTCCTCAAAATATTCAGACTAAAATTTCAAAAATTGAAACTGGCGGAAAAGAAGTGGAATCTGTGTTCGCCAATCAGCCTGCCATTTTGCATATTGAAGATGATATTGATATAAGCCGTGGCGATTTTCTGGTGAAAACGGAAAGTATGCCGAGGGTTGAAAATGAGCTCGAAGCCGTTGTTTGCTGGCTGGATAAGAAAGAATTAACTGAAGGAAACAAATATTTTATTCAGCATAAAAGCAAGGTTTTAAAAGCAAT
>CBFGVN010000186.1:0-6697 GCA_965651845.1 uncultured Chryseobacterium sp.
GTTGCTTCCGATCCAAAGAGAAGACGGATTCTGGAATGTAAGTCTGCATGATCCTACCAATTTCGGAGGAAAGGAAACGACAGGAACCGCCCTTTTTGTGTACGGAATGGCTTATGGAATCAATAAAGGTTTAATTGATAAAAAAACATATTTACCCGTTGTTGTAAAGGCTTGGAATGCAATGGTAAAAGATTCTGTTCAGCCGAATGGGTTTTTAGGATGGGTGCAGGGCACCGGAAAAGAACCGAAAGACGGTCAGCCTCTTTCTGTAAGCAAAGAACCGGATTTTGAAGATTACGGTTTAGGGTGTTTTTTACTTGCTGCAAGTGAGGTTTATCAATTGAAATAATTTTTAAAATAATCACACTTTTTAATATCTGAAAAATATCAGATTTAGTGTCTCAAACCTAACGGGTTTTCAAAACCCGTTAGGTTTTTTTACAATGACAATAAAAAATATAACATAAAAATCTGTGAAATCTGTTGGAAATCAATAGGGTCGGGCTTTAGCCCGACTAAAAATAAAATCTATCCATAAGGCTTTAGCCAAAATTTGGTTTAAACGTTATTTTTTTAACACTAAGATTTATTTCAATAATTAAAATTTGACAAGCAAAGCAAAGAATTTGTAAATCATTTTTATAAAGCACCTGCTTCATAAGCGAATTTGTTCGCCTTCTTTACACCCTAAATTTAAAATATATACCATTGAAAATCTTTGTGTTAAAATCATTCAATACTCTCAAAAATTTCAAAAACAAAATACTATTAAAGATTTCAAGAAAAAATATTAGATTTATTACCAAAAAGAAAACTATAAAATCAAGTGCATGACACCACAAGATGCGCAATCGATTTCATATTGTTAATTTTCAAATTCAATCCATAAGATAAAATTATGAATGCATTATTAGGAGTTTTTTTTCATTTCTTAGGAGGCTTTTCTTCAGGAAGTTTTTACTTGCCGTATAAAAAAGTCAAAGGATGGTCTTGGGAAACGTATTGGTTGATAGGAGGAATCGTCTCATGGATCATCGTTCCGCCGTTGGCTGCTTTTCTTACCATTCCTAATTTTTGGGAAATTATACAGAATGAGAGTTCCTCCATATTAGGACTGACGTTTTTGTTCGGTGCTTTGTGGGGAATTGGAGGTTTTACTTATGGTTTGGGAGTCCGATATTTGGGTGTAGCGCTTGGAAGCAGCATTATTTTGGGGCTTTGCATGGTTTTTGGCTCGCTGGTTCCTTCGATTTATTATGAATTTTCTCCGCAGACAGGGAAGGATAATATCGGTTTAATGCTTTCCAACAAGTGGGGACAGATGGTTTTATTGGGACTTCTTGTCTGCGTTGCAGGAATCATCATCAGTGGAAAAGCCGGAATGATGAAGGAAAAAGAATTGCAGACAGATTCAATGGATCCTCACGGGACACAGGTAAAAACGGAATATAAATTTGGGTTGGGATTAATAGTTTCCATCATATCAGGAGTTTTAAGTGCATGCTTCAACTTCGGGCTGGAAGCCGGAAAACCAATGGCCACCGTAGCCAACGAACTGTGGAAGAACGCAAATCCGGGACAGGGAGAATTCCTTTTTCAAAACAATGTAACGTATGTCGTTGTGCTTTGGGGCGGGATGGCAGTGAACCTGATAGGCTGTTTATATCTTGCTGTTAAAAATAAATCGTATACCGATTACACCAAAAGAAATGTACCGGTTTTGAGCAACTTAATCTTTTGTGCATTGGCCGGAACAATGTGGTTTTTACAGTTTTTCTTCTACGGAATGGGAGAAAGTAAAATGGGAAATGGTGCCAGCTCGTGGATCTTGCATATGGCTTTTATTATTTTAATTGCCAATTTATGGGGGATCATTATAAAGGAATGGAAAGGTGTTTCCAAAAAAACAATTTCCACAATTGCTATTGGTATGACGGTGATGTTTATTTCAATTTTAATTGTAGGATACGGTAATTCTTTGAGATAAAAGTGTTTACCGTTTTTTTACTTTAATTTTTTATACATTCATATAGTTTCAGAGTTATTTTTTAACTCACCAAAGGCACTGAATTTTTCAGCTGCCTTTTTTATATTTAATGAATAACTTATTTTTGAAAATTGTACAACAATAATGAAAAATCATCGTATAAAATTAAATATTAAAGGTAAATAATTCTAATGGTATCAATCAAATTCAATTTTAAGAATATTTTCGTGCGGGGCTTAGATAAAATTTCAACGGATTAATACAAAATCAGGAAATTGGAAATAATTACTGTTGTAAATTTCAATAATTATTTTCAATAAATATGATTATATCGTTATAATTTCTGAATTTCATGTAAAATATTAATAAATTATTAAGGAAAATTAAGAATTTTATAATGCAGGATATTGCAGGATGCCAAAACTTTTCTAAGAGTGTACATTGCTCATACTTATTTAACGTTATTAAAACTTAATATTATATGTCTTTAAAAAATACAAACAAGAATTTAAAGCCATTAATTGCACCTTTATTTCTGCTTGCGTCTGGTTTTGTCTTTGGGCAAACAACAACGAAGGATTCTGCAAAAGTAAAAACGAAAGACATCGAAGAGGTTGTTGTTATTGGTTATGGCAAAGTAAAAAAATCTGATCTTACGGGATCGGTATCTTCTGTTTCTGCAAAAGATCTTGCGGCAACACCAGCCATGAACGCTTTGCAGGCATTACAGGGAAGAGCTGCCGGTCTTAATATTGTGACGGCAGGCGGTGCTCCGGGAGCAGGTGCCAACGTTACCGTAAGAGGAGGTTCTTCCATTACCCAAAGTTCGGATCCGCTTTATATTGTGGATGGTTTTCAGCTGGATAATGCATTAAATGTTATCAACCCTAATGATATTGAAAGTATCGACGTTTTAAAAGGAGCTTCTGCTATTGCAATTTATGGAGCACGTGGTTCGAACGGTATTATTGTGATTAAAACCAAAAGCGGTAAAAAAGGAAGAACGGTTATCAACTACAATACTTTTATGTCATTCGATATGCTTTCAAAAAAATTGGATATGCTTTCGAATCCGGAACAGTATGTAAAGTATCAGTACGAATTGGCAGTGCTTCAATCAAAACCATCACAATGGAGCAGCGTTTTTGATAATAATTTAGGAACAGATACACCGGGGTTTTATACAGGAGCATTCAACAGAATTGCAAACCGTTACGGATCTGCTGCTGCATTAGACTGGCAGGAAAAAATGTTAGGAGGAACAGGAGTTACTCAGAGCCATAATGTAAATGTTTCTGCAGGAAATGATAAAACACAGACATTCATCAGTTACAATTACAATAAGCAGGATGGTTTGCTTCAAAATTACAGCGAAACAAGAAACTCATTGCGTGCGAATATCAATTCAGAATTGTACAAAGGCGTAAGAGTGGATTTCAATACCATGTTTACAAATAATTCTGTGAACGGGGGAGGTGCTTATTCAGGAATGAAAAAAATTCTTCTTCAGCCTATCACCGGAGGCACATTATTTACTCAGGATCAGCTGTTCAATACACAGACTTTCCCTGATTTTTCAGCTTTAGATTCTGGTTTTGATACGGAAAATCCATACATAGAGACTCAGGCATCAACTTCAAACAAACGTACCAGAACATTTGTAGCCAATGCAGGTATCGAATTTGATTTCCTGAAAAACTTCACATGGAGAACTGCCGGACAGTATAGTTGGACAAACAGTAAATCAACATCATTTTCGGATGAAAACTCCCGTGCGTTCTTAACGGATCCTGTAAACACCGGAATCAACGGAAGTATTGCCAATGCAGAAACTTACCGTTACCAGATCACCAATACTTTAAACTATAATAAAACTTTTGGCGAAAAACATAAAGTAAATGCTTTAGTCGGAAACGAAATCTGGTATGAAGAATCTGAAGGAAGCAGCATGAGATTGATTAGGTTTCCTTATCCCAATTTCGGATTGGATGATATCGGGAATGCGACCGTTACCGATAAAAATACAGACAGATCAAGCAATAGCTTACTTTCATATTTTGCCCGTGTAAATTATAATTATGATAACCGTTATTTAATTACAGGAACATTCCGTGCCGATGGGTCTTCAAAATTTGCAGAAGGTTCCCGTTGGGGCTATTTCCCTTCTGTAGCCGGCGCATGGAGAGTGTCTCAGGAAAATTTCTGGAAAGATCATAAGATCAATAATTTCTTTAATGATTTTAAATTAAGAGTTGAATACGGGGTAACCGGTAACAATGGTATTGCTAATAACTTATGGAGAACCAATGTTTTACTGACAGATTACCCAATGAACAACACGCAGGGATATCCGGCGTATGTTACAAGCACAAACTGGGGAAATCGTGATCTTCAATGGGAAGAACTGAGAACAACCAATATAGGAGTAGATATGGCGTTTTTTAATAATCGAATTAAATTAACTTCCGAATGGTACAACAATAATGTAAGCAAAATGTTGTTGGAAAGTATTCTCCCGGTTTCTACAGGATATTCCAGACAATACCAGAACATCGGTTCTATGAGAAACAGAGGGATGGAATTTACGTTGAATACTG
Source organism: uncultured Chryseobacterium sp. (assembly GCA_965651845.1). GTDB lineage: Bacteria > Bacteroidota > Bacteroidia > Flavobacteriales > Weeksellaceae > Chryseobacterium. Next base: position 4,585 of record CBFGVN010000186.1, read on the forward strand.
TGAATTTAAAATCAGAAAACTTCAGATGGACAACAGATTTAAACATTTCTTTCAACAAATCTCGTGTTCTTTCCCTTGAGAACGGGCAATTGAATAAAACATTCAGCGTAGGAGGAAGCAGAACAGGTATGGTAACCTATTATGCAACGGTTGGACAAGAGTTGGGAGATATGTACGGATATATTTACCAGGGAGTTTATACGACTGATGATTTTACACAAAACCCGGATGGCTCATTAACTCTAAAACCTGGTGTTGTAAAACCTTCTTCCGGAACTCCAAAACCCGGAGATATGAAATTTGCAGCTGATAACGAAGCCGGAGACCAGTTTACAAGGAAAATGCAGAAAATCGGAAACGGTACGCCTGATTTTATCGGGGGAATCAGTAATAATTTCTCTTACAAAGGTTTTGATTTAGCCGTGTTTATGAAGTTCAGCGTTGGTAATGATATTTATAACGCGACAAAGCAAAGCTTAAGCCCTTATGCAATGTTTCAAAATGTTCCTTCGGAATTCGGAAACAATTATTACCATTTAATTGATCCAAATACAGGACAGGCAACAACAAATTTAACGAGATTAAAGGAGCTTAACCCTGATGAAAATTCAAGACTTTGGAGTTTAAGCAATACAAACACAGCTAATATTGCTTATCCATCATCATACTACGTGGAAGATGGTTCTTACCTAAGAATTGCTCAGGTAACATTGGGGTATTCTTTCTCTAAAGAATTTTTGAATAAAGTAATGCTGTCTAACGCCCGTATTTATTTTACAGTGAATAATGTGGCGACCATTACAGGATATTCAGGCTATGACCCTGAAGTTTCTGCAGCAAGTGGCGTAACCGTTACCCCTGGATATGACAGTTCTACATATCCTCGTTCAAGAAGCTATGTTCTTGGCCTTAATTTAACTTTCTAAAACGTAAATATTTAATAGTTAAAATCATGAAAAATATACATACAATCAGATTTATAAAAAAATTAGTCATACTTCCCTCCGTTTTCGTAGGTGTTTTACTGATGAATTCATGCAGCAACGATTTCCTGGATCAGCCTGCCTACAATTCATTAGATACGGAATCGGTATTTAATAATATAGATACTGCGGAAATGTTTGTTTTGGGCTGTTACAGAGGTTTGGTTCCAACGGAAATGTATTACCAGCTGGGAGCAGGAGATACGGTTGTTCATTCTTCTGAAGATGGCTCAACGAATAATTCTAAATATAATATTTGCAACTATCAGTTTGATGCCTATACTCCGAATACCGTGACAGGAATTTATTCTGCGATGTATGCTGTTATTGAAAGAACCAATATTGCAGTGAGCGGATTGAGTAAAATGCAACCAAGCACAAAACGCGATGTTTTATTAGCTGAAGTAAAGGCGATTCGCGCATTTTGTTATTATAATTTAATTCGTGTTTACGGAGATGTCCCTTCAGTTTTTAAGCCATTGGATGAGATGGATCAGAACGACCCAAGTACATTGTATCCTAAACGTGCTTCCCGTGACGAAATTTATGATCGTATCATCGGTGATCTTCAGGAAGCTGTAGCAGTTATGCCAACTTTTGCGCAAAGTGGATATGCTACAACAGAACGTTTAACAAAACAAGGCGTAAATGCTTTATTGGCAAGAATTGCTTTATATGCAGCCGGATATTCTCTTCGTTGGGATCTTAATACCGGAAGTGGTGCGATGATGTCCCGCCGCAGCGATAACAACAGAGTCCAGCAATTGTATCAGATTGCAGATAATGCTTGTGCAGCGATTATAAATGGGGGAACAAATTCCTTGGTACAGGCTCAGGGAGGGAAAAGCGGTTTCGAAGCGTTATGGTTTAATTTCGATCAAAGGAAATTTTCAGTAACAAATACGGAAATGCTTTGGCAAATCGCTGAATATGGTGCCAATACAAACTCAGCTTTTGGAGTATATGCCAATGAAGGTTCTCGTGGAGGAACTTACGGATCCAGAAAGGCATTACAGTTTATTCTTCCAAGTTATTATTTGTCTTTTAATCAGGGAGATACACGTAGAGATGTTTCTTGTACTTCTTACAGTATCTATTTCTTGAATAATGGTAACGCCAGTGATACCTGG
>CBFGVN010000187.1:0-6693 GCA_965651845.1 uncultured Chryseobacterium sp.
AGTCCATTTTTCCACCTATTTCCAATGTTCCCCATTCTTTTCCTAAAGGCTGTGTATAATCAACTTTAACGTAATAATTCCTATTTTCACTGTCTGAAAGCACTCTCGTTTCGTATAGTGTAGAATTGTTTGATATTAATTGATTTTTTACAAAATTATTATCCTCAGACTGACCATAATAATTCGATCCAAGATTGATATCTAAAATTCTGTTTTTTTCTTTATCATAGAATTTATAAAAAAGATTGGTTCCTAAAGTACGATTCATTCCCGATGCCCACTGGTTTTGTGTGTAAGATCGATTAAAAATATTATCAATTTGTGTTATTCCGTTCGCATCTGAGGAATTGGTAGAATTTCCCTGATAATATTCTAAAATAAGCCCTGTCGTATTTTTGTCATTTAATTCTAATTCTGAAGTGGAAGAAAGTGAAGGACTTTTGCTTCTCCCGAGACTCACCGTATTGATTTCCGTAACAGAATTATCTGCGTAAGATGTACTCTGGAGAGCACTTTTTTGCAGATAACTATTATCACTGTAACTTCCGATCAGAGTTTGTGTGAAACTTTTTTTATGATAATTTAAATTGAGATTTGTGTATTGCGAATTTTTTTGCTGCTGCCTGTTGTTGAAGGTTACACTTCCTTTAATTCCTTCATCATCTCTTTTTTTCAAAACAATATTGATGACCGATCCGGCAGTTTCATACCTTGAGGAAGGGCTGGTAATGACCTCAATTTTCATCAAATTATCAGCAGGAATTGTCTTTAAATATTCTTTCAGTTCCTTTCCTGTGAAAACAGATTTTCTGTCATTAATATAAACCGTTACCGATTCGCCCTCTGCTTTTACCGCATCATTGTTATCAATACTTACCAAAGGAGTCATTCTCAAAACATCCCATGTCGTATTTCCTGCTAAGATAGAACTGTTGGCAACATTGAAAACAGTACGGTCAACTTTTGATTCTACCGTGGGTTTTCTGGCGGTTACCGTAATTCCTTCAATTTGTGTTTCTTTTCTTATAGTATCTTTTTTCTCCTGCGCAAACGTCAAAAGACCAGAGAGTACAGCAATTGACGAAAATAATTTTTTCATTAATTATTTAATTTAACTATAAGACACCAAACGATGAATAAATGTTACATCAAATTATAAAAAATAAAAAAAAATTAATATTGCCTACACTTCTACAATCAGCTCCTTCTCATACCCATTATATTTCTCAACAACATATCCATGCGGGTTACAAATCACTTCCGTCTCTCCGATCTTATACCTTGAAGGCGTGTGAATATGCCCATGAATCCAATACAAAGGCCGATGTTCCAGAATAAAATCCTCAAGATTGGAAACATAAGCCGATGTCAACGGATCTTCTCTGAAATGTGCGGGTGTCGATTGAAGACTTGGCGCATGATGCGTTACCACAATATTTTTTAATCCTTTTGAATTGTCCAGACTTTGCTGAAGCCAAGCTCTGGATATTTGATGAATTTTAAAAATATCAACGGACCTCATTTTCGAATAAGAAGGGTCTCGCCTGATTTGCTTAAAATCATTCATCCCGTTCTGACATACAAATCCGTAATATCTCGGATCTCCGAAAATGGAAAAATCCGTCCATAAAGTCGCTCCGTGAAAGCGAATACCGTCAATATCCACAAAATCATCTTCCAATACATAAACATTGGAATCCTGTGCCGATTCCTTTATTTTATTTAAAGTTTTCGGATAAGAACCTTTATAATATTCATGATTTCCAAGAACGTAAATCACCGGTTTATCCTGGATTTTAGTTTTTATCCACTCAATCCCTTTTGTACCCAGATTCACATCCCCTGCCAAAACAACGACATCCGCTTTGTCAAAAGATAAATCGGTATATCCGAATTCCTGATGCAGATCACTGATGATTTGTATTTTCATTTCGCTAAAATAAAAAAGAACCGGCATATTTCATACCGATTCCTGATATCATATAATTTTAATTAAATCAATTTACGAAACAGCAATTTCCGCCTGTTTCATCTTTAAATTTTTAACAATAAAATAAAACAACATTCCCAAAGCAGCTACCGAATACCCGATAAGTATGAGTAAACTTAAATTTCCGACTGCCCATTCCGAAGGAAAAACCTGACTCATTAAAGTCATGAAAGACAATCCGATTCCCGCTCCCAAAAAATAACTTGTAGAGCTTAAACTTGAAGCCACCCCGTAACTTGAAGGTTCCACATCCTGGATTCCCAACACCGACAAAGCGGTAAAGCAAAACGTCATTCCGACTCCTGAAATACAAGCTGCTCCCAACAAAACCAATAACAACGGATGTCCGAAGTAAATGGAAATTAATAAAGATAAAGCACCGATTAACATGAAAATCCAACCAAAAATTCCCATTTGTGTAGAATTTAATCTTCTGGAAATATGAGGCAAGACAAACTTCGCCACTAAAGCAGACATTACACTGAACGGAACCAGCATCAATCCTGCTGAAGCCGCACTGTAATTCATGTCTTTTTGCAGCATCAATGAAATCAGAAATAAAAATCCGATGAAAAATGCTCCTAACGCAACAAAGGTAAAATTGGAAACCCGTAAAGATTGACGTTTAAATAATTTTAATTCAATCAACGGTTGTGACACCGATCTTAGGCGATAAAATACCAAAACCAGCAATAAAACCGATAGAATCAAAGAAGCGACCACGATGAAAGTTTGTTCTTTAATGTGAATTAATTCGTGCGTTCCATATGTCAAACTCAATAATCCCAACACCAATAAAATTCCTGATGTAATATCCGTTTTCAAAGGTTTTTCGGATTTTTCATCTTTCGGAAGATATTGATACGCAAAGATTAGCGTAATGAAAAGTATCGGAACATTGATAAGAAAAACCCAATGCCAGCTCAGATAAGTGCTGATAATTCCGCCTAGTGAAAGTCCGCTTCCCGAGCCAATCGCCGCAAACGAGCTGAAAATCCCGATCGCACGGTTCCTTTCCTGATCTCCCGTAAAAGTATTGGTCACAATCGACATTGCAGAAGGCATGATAAAAGCTGCTCCAAGACCCTGCAGCGCCCTGAAAATGGCAAGTGTCTCAAAACTTGTGGACAAACCAGCTCCCAAAGAAGTCAGCATGAAAATCAGAGATCCCAAAAGAAAAATTTTCTTCCGACCCATCTGATCTGAAAGTTTTCCGCCAATAATCAGAAAGCCACCGAAAAACAGTACATATAAGGTCTGCAACCATTGTACGGTTTCCGCGCCAATACCGAACTGCTCCTGGATGGCAGGAATGGTAAGATTAATAATGGCAATATCCAAAGCCTCTACAAATGTTCCCGCCGATGCTAAAATTAATATCAAATTTCTCCTGTCCATATAGTTCAATTATGCTGCAAAATTAAAATTAACAGAACATATTATAAAATTTTATATTAAATTTGGAACACATTTAAATTTAATTCAACTTAAAAAGAACAAATATTCTTTCATTAAAAATTTAACCCTAAAAAACAGAACAAATGGCAACGGAAAATTATACACCAGACGAAAAAGACCTCTCTATTCTTAGGATTCTGCAGAAAGACGCCAAACTGAGTGTCCGTGATGTTGCGAATAAAATTAACCTGAGCCCGACTCCGACCCATGAACGCATCAAAAGGATGGAGAAACTGGGAATTATCAAGGAATACGTGACGGTCGTTGACCGCAAAAAAGTGAATAAGGGAATGATGGTAATCTGTATGATTGCCCTGAATGTCCACAATAAAAAAACAGCAGGAAAATTCATTGAAGAAGTTGGAAAACTGAATGAAGTGGTAGAATTTTACAACATCAGCGGAGATTTTGATTTCATGTTAAAAATTTTAGCCCCGAATATGGATGAATTTCATCAGTTTTTCGTGAACAAATTATCTGAAATTGAAGGAATCGGGCAGACAAAAAGTATTTTTGTAATGAATAGTATTAAGGAAAGTGCTCAGATTCTTTGAATTTAATTTTGATTTTAACGGAAAGTTTTTTAAAAAATTATTGTGAATATTTTTCGTTCGCAAGGGCGTTTCACTCAGCAAAGACCCAACAGCATTTAAAGACGGAATTTCATTAACATAAACCCTTACACAAAATTTGTTATTCTACAAGGATCTGGACACGAATTTTTATTTTAGTTTGCAATTTTTAAGTGATTTTTAATATTTCTTTTTACATTTTTTACATTGAAATTAAGTAAATTGAATCACAATTAAATTTACACATTATGCCTTGGAATCCTGAAGTTTACAATCAGTTTAAAAATATTCGTTTTAAACCTTTCTTTGATCTGGCCGATCTCATTACAGAAGAAAACCCGATGAAAGCGATCGATCTGGGATGTGGAACAGGCGAACAAACCGCCATTCTTTCAGAGAAATTTCCGAAGGCGACATTTATAGGAATCGATTCCTCTGCTGAAATGCTTGAAAAATCCAAAACACTTGAAAATGAAAGACTTCATTTCCGACAAGCGACTACGGAGGACGTTTTGGGAAGTGATAAAAACTGGGATCTTATTTTCAGCAATGCAGCTTTGCAATGGTCTGACAATCATCAGGATTTATTCCCGAAACTGATCTCAAAACTGAATATTCATGGTCAGCTTGCTATACAAATGCCTTATCAACCCGGAAATATCCTCAATCAGATTTTGTGTGAACTGGCAGATGAAGAACCTTTTAAGACACAGTTGAACAGCTGGAACCGCCCTTCTGCAGTGCTTACGATCGATGAATATGCCCAGATTTTATTCGAAAATGGAATTGAAGATCTGAATTTGTTTCAGAAAGTATATCCGATTATTGCGGAGGATCATGAAACATTGTTCAATTTTATTTCAGGATCGGCACTGATTCCTTATCTGGAAAGGCTGGATGATGAGCAACAAATGGCTTTCACAACGGAATTTAAGAAACGTATTGCTTCCAATTTTCCGAAACTTCCGGCGATCTATTCATTCAAAAGAATCTTACTGTACGGCCGAAAAAATAATTAAGTAAATTCTTCATTTCCCTTTATTTCATCAACTCTTTTTGTAAACATAATGACCAATCCGAAAAGTGAAAAAAATGCCGTAACTATTGTAAAAAGCAAAGAAGCAGAAACTGACACCGATGTATTGAAATTGAAATACCCGGAAGCCTGAAGAAATAAAAACTCCCTCACTCCGATTCCTGCAAAAGAAATTAAACTTAATATAGAACTTCCCAGAAATACAATCAGGTAGATTAAATAATTTTCATTTAATCCTAAACTTTTAATTAAAAACAGAAAACATATCACTTGTAAAAGCTGTATTATTACTGAAATAAAAAATGTTTTAAGGAAGATTGACGTATAAACGGAAAATAATTTTTTAACCAAAAAATAAGTCAGGGAAAATCCCGCAATGATCATTATTATCATTAATCCGAGCCATTTTAATGGCGACAGAAATAATGAGAACATTAAAATTAAAACACAAATCGCCAACAATCCGCTCAGTCGGTCATTAAAAATAGCAGACGTGATTTTTTTTAATTCCCAACCCATTTTTTTATTTAAAATATAAACTTTGTAGGCATCTCCTCCGATTCCACCCGGAATAAAAAAGTTGTAAAACATTCCCAGAAAATAAAGTTCGAGATTGCTTCTGAAATTGAGATTAAAACCATTCACTTTAAGATAAAGCTCCAGTCTTTTTACCGATAAAACCTGAGAAGCCAGAAAGAAAAATGCTCCAAAAATCAAATATAAAATATGGACTGCCGACCAGATTTTTGCCACCTCCCGAAAAGGGATTTTTTTAAACACAAAATACAGGAAAGCAATGCTAATGAGCACTTTCAGACCATTGATGAAAATCTTCTTTTTCCTTGAATCTGTTTTTTCCAAAATCTGTAATTTTTCTGACATTAAAGGGACGTTTATTTTGAGACTCATAATATGTTTTCATCAACATATCAATGACAATTCCCGTTGTAAACATCTGAATTCCAACAAAAACCAAAAGCACTCCTAAAACCAGCAAAGGCCGGCCTCCGATATGAGGGCCCATTAATTTTACGATAAAAAGATAGGCATTAATGATCATTCCGAGGACAAAAGCTGCCAATCCGATGTTTCCGAAAAGATAGATCGGTTTGGATAAATATTTCTGATTAAATAAAATCAAAAGCAGATCGTTGATCACCTTGAAAGTCCGGTTGATCCTGTATTTCGAAACACCAAATTGCCGCGCGTGATGCCTCACCGGAATCTCAGCGATTCTGGCGCCGTTGAGATGTGCCATAAGACTTATAAAACGGTGATTTTCACCATATAAATTAAGATCTTTTGCCGTTTCGTACCTGAAAACTTTTAAAGCACAACCCTGATCCGAAATATTAAGTTTTGTTGAGCTTTTAATAATAATATTCGCAATCTTCGAAGGAATTGTTTTTAACGAAGAATCTTTTCTTTTCTGCCGTTTTCCCACCACCAGATCGTAACTTCCTCGTTCGAGCAGATCTACCATCGCCGGAATATCAGCGGGGTCATTCTGCAGGTCACCATCCAAAGTGATGATGTAATCACCTGAAGCATAGTCGAATCCGGCCATCATTGCCGAGCTTTGACCATAGTTCCTTTTCAGCTGAATCAAGACGACGTTGGGGTTATTTTTTTCAATA
>CBFGVN010000188.1:0-6682 GCA_965651845.1 uncultured Chryseobacterium sp.
GTGAAGGAAATGCAGATACAATTGTTTATGAACTGGAAGTAGCCTCAAAACAACTAAATAAACTCGGATTAAGTAAAACTACTATAAAAAATACTATCAGGGCGATTAAAGAAGTTGCAGATAAAGGCCATCGGCAAAATATTTCCGAATTTAAAATTGAAGGATTTGATATGGATTCTGAAAGCCCGCGAAAATTAAAAGTTATCGATTTATTTGGAGACACTTTTAGTGAATCTTTTAAAATAGAAAATATTACTATTCATACAGATACACAACAAAGCGAAAGAAAAAATGGGATTGAAAAAGTCTATAATAGAATACTACCAGAAATAAAAAATATTATCGGAATGTGATGGATTTTAGCCTTGGAAAATTAATTGAAAAATGGGGATCAGCTTGCTTAAGTATTATAATCTTTTTTATAATGTTTAAGTTTATTAGACCTGAATATGAAAATTATAAAGGATTGATAGATAGTTGCCTATCAATTAGTACAAATATTTTCGGCTTTTTATTAGCTTTATTAGGAATTATTTTGCAAGGAAATAGTAGTACAATTGAGGCAATGAGAAGAAGAAATATTTTATATAAAAGGTTTATAAAATTAAATAAAAAAGTTGTAATAGTATCACTAATAATAATGCTGTATTGTGTATGTTTAAAATTTAATGAAAACTATTATTTTAAGAAGGAATTTGAGTTTTTAAATATTATATTTGTCTCCGTTTTTTTTTCAATTTGTTCTGTACTATTTTCAGAAACAATATATTTTATAATAATTTTTTATTTACTTCTAAAAAATACTAATGGAGAATCGCGATAATAATTCAATGAGCAAAATTTCAGTTCACAGAGTTGGAAATAAAATAAATGGTGAAAGCTTAATAATTTCTGAATTTCCTTTAGAAATAGATCAAGAAATGAAAAATTTACTTTCAAATTTTTTTCTTGGTCATTTTAAATCCGAAATGCAATATTGTTTTTATCATGATTCATATTTGTCATTGAATCAAGTTTACTCTTCATGTGTTGAAATATTTGAAAATAAAGATAGTTTTCATAGGGAATCAGAAAATATTGCTACGCACCTATATGAAGCGGCTGAAAACCCCAGAGTTCAAGGAGGAGAATTGTTTATTGTTTATTTTGAAGGAGAAGATACTGATGCTGGTAAAATAGATTCAATAGGTATATTTAAGACAGAAAGAAGAGAAAATTTTTTAAAGATTTTTCCTAAAAATGAAGCTTTTGAATTAGAAAAAGATCAAGGAATTAATTTATCTAAAATTGATAAGGCCGCCCTAATCTATAATAATGATAAAGAAAATGGATATGTAATCTCTGCTATTGATAATAACAAAAATGGAGATATGTATTATTGGTTTGAAGACTTTCTTAAAGCTAAGCAACGAGAAGATGAATATTTTCATACGCAGGAAGCTTTAATGGTGTACAAAGATTATATCACCAAACAATTACCTCAGGAATTTGAAGTTTCTAAGGCAGACCAGGCGGATTTCTTAAATAAATCAATCAATTTCTTTAAAGAAAAAGAAGAATTCAAACTGGATGAGTTTGCCAATGAAGTGTTGGGAGATGAGCATGTAATCGAGAGTTTTAACAATTTTAAAACCGATTACGAGCAGGACATGCAGATCAATATTGCAGAAGAATTCCCGATCAGTGAAGCCGCGGTGAAGAAAACGCAGAGACATTTTAAAAGTATCATTAAGCTTGATAAAAATTTCCACATCTACATCCACGGAGACCGTCAGAAAATCGCTACGGGAGAAGATGAAAAAGGAAAATATTATATGCTGTATTTTGATAAAGAAGTTTAATTTTTTTAAGCTTGTTTATGTAACCACAAAAGGCACAAAAGATTTTAGCACAGTAGATATTTGAAGTTTAATTTTAACTGCAGAAAAGAACACATTGGTTTTCAAAAATCTTTGATTTTTTCTTATGAGCTCTTCATATTCTCAAAGTTTATATTTCTAATGTGTTAAAATATTAAAATAAAAACTTTTGTGCCTTTTGTGGTAAATCAATTTAAACAAAGTATTAATTAAAAACCAGAACCATTTTATGGAGCCTAAAATCATTGATTTATCAAAGCCGATCCAATACAACGCCGGAGATCCGTGGTTTATGAAAGTGAAAATCAAACATAAATCTCATAAAAAGTCACATTGGCTGATTCGTCTGGCATTGGGGCTTCCTGCAAAATTATTTCCGAAAAACTGGACAGGCTGGGCAGATGATAAGATCAAAAGTATGGGACTTCATTCCACCACACACATCGATGCGCCTTGGCATTATGGTCCTGTTGTAGAAGGAAAACCTGCAAAAACCATTGACCAGATTCCCCTGGAATGGTGTTACGGCGAAGGAATCGTTATCGATTGTACTCATAAAGAAGATTTTGTTGCCATTTCAGTTGATGATTTAAAACAAGATCTAGATAAAAACGGAATCAGCATACAACCGGGAAATATCGTCCTGATAAGAACGGATCGCGATAAATTAATGGGAACTCCCGATTTTCCTAATAAAGGAACGGGAATGAGCCGCGAAGCTACAGAATGGCTGATCGATCAGGGAGTAAAAGTAATGGGAATCGACCAGTGGGGATGGGATCTTCCTTTAAAATTTATGGCTCAAAAAGCAAAAGAACTCAATGACCCTGAATATTTCTGGGAAGGTCACCGAGTGGGTATCGACAAAGAATATCTGCATATGGAACAGCTTACCAATCTGGGGGCTTTACCTCCCTCAGGATTTAAAATTTGTGTATTTCCACTAAAGATTGTTGGCGGTTCTGCTGCCCCGGCTCGGGTTGTGGCTATTATGGAATAGGGGTAAATTTTACATAAATTTAACTTTCTTAACACTAAGAATATCACAAAATAAAACGCATGCAAAAAGCTTCAACGGCTTGTTGTAGATGAAGAATTTGGTACGGTTTTTATACGTTTTTGTGGTATTTGTTTCTATAGAAAAAGTACTATAGCTGTAAAAATTTCGTTATCTTTGATAGATCAAAGTATTATATGAATTTTGTAGAGTGTCATGAAGAGCCCATTCATATTCCGGGCTACATACAAAGTTTTGGTTATCTGATTGGCATCGACGCAGAATCTCACTCCATTACTTTTTTTAGCAAGAATATAGAGGACATTTTTAATATCGAAAATAAAGAAATTCTTTTCGATAAGAAAATTACAGACTTCCCGGAAAGTTTCAAAAGCATTATAGAATCTGATATCTACAATTCGCTAAACCGATTTACCCAAAGAGAAAATGAAACGTATTTTGATAAAGTTTTTATCAGGGATAAAGAATATCATTTCTCCGTTTTTAGAAATAAAGCTCATATTTTTCTTGAATTTGAAGAAGTTTTAGAAAATCCTCATAAAAGAATTTCCAATAAGTATGACAGTTTTTATATTGTAAACAATGCTCAGGAAATTTGGGAACAGTTGCTCAATACCCTTTCAAGAATTGTGAATTATGATAGGATGATGGTCTACAAATTCATGATGGACGGTTCAGGAAAGGTAATTGCAGAAAGAAGGGCTGAAAATATGGAAAGCTATCTTGGGCTGCATTATCCGGAAAGTGATATTCCGAGGCAGGCAAGGGAACTTTACTATAAAAAAAGAAAAAGAATTTTCAGTAATGTATACGCGGAAACCGTTCCGCTTCTGAGCAAAAGACAGGAAGATATCGATCTTACATATGCTGCCTCACGCGGAATGTCGCCAATTCATGGGCAATACGTTAAAAATTCCGGAGCTTCTTCGAGTTTCAGTGTTTCGATCATTATTGATGATCATCTGTGGGGATTAGTAACCTGCCAAAATTCTAAGCCGAAACATATTGATCTGGAAGACAGAGTTCAGGCCGGAATTTTCACAGCGTTGGCTTCCAATGCGTATTCTTCATTTAAATCTAAAAATGAGTTGAATTACCGTTTAGAGCTCAACGAAAAATCTTCAGAATTAAAAAAAGAATTCTTAAAATACAACAGTTTATTAGATTCTTTAATCGAAAATAAAACCCAGATTAAAAATCTTCCGGAAGCCGATGGTTTAGCCATTGTTTCGGATGAAACCCTGGTAACGGAAGGCATTACTCCCAGCCGTAAAGCTATTGGAAGAATTATTCAGTGGGCACACGAAAATACGGAGGATAATATTTACATGAGCCGGAATTTCCTCAGAAATCATGGGGAAGAACTGGATCTGGATACAAATTCGGCAGGAATTGTCATTTATTTTATCGAAAGAAGTAAAAATAATATGCTGATCTGGTTCAGAAAAGAATTCGATGAACATATCAACTGGGCAGGAAATCCCGAGAAGAAAATCGAAGTGTTTTCGCAAAACGGAGAAGAAAGACAAATCATTTCTCCAAGAACTTCTTTCCAGATTTTTACTGAAAATATTAAAGGAAATTCTAAACGATGGAACTCTAGAAACATCGCAGCACTGCAGTGTATAAGAGATCTGATCCTGGAAACTTCACATAAAAATTACAACACGATCAAAAGGCTTAATGATGAGCTTAAAAAAGTGAATGAAGAGCTCGACAGTTTTTCATACACCATTTCCCATGATCTGGGAACACCTTTAACGGTGATGAAACTTAATGCTCAGATGCTTTTGAACAGTCTTACAGACGGTTCGGAGAAAAGCAAAAATAAAATCAATTCCATTATTGAAGAGATCGACAATATGGCGGAAATGATGCATGATGTTCTGCAGTTAAGCCGTGCAAAACACAGCGAGATTCAGCTTGAAAATCTTCCGACGGTTAACACGATTCAAAAAATTTCGGAGAATGCCAAGATAACTTACAACAGCCCGAAAAGTGAGATCATTATCAAAGAATGTCCTGATGTTTTAGCAGATAAAACAATGATGCATCAGGTATTTTTAAATATCATCAATAATGCTGTAAAATACTCTTCCCATAAAGAGCATCCAAAAATCGAAATTGAAGGTTTTGAAGCGGGTGATAAGATCATTTACAGAATAAAGGACAACGGAATCGGAATACCGGAGGAGGAAAAGCATAAGATGTTTAAAATTTTCAATAGAATGGATAATGCGAAAAAATTTAAAGGAAACGGAGTGGGATTATCTATTGTACATCGCATCATGAACAGAATTGGAGGAAATGTAGAGTATGAAAGCAGTGAAGAAGGAACTTCTTTTATTTTAACATTTAAAAAGCCTTAAATCCGAAGATTAAATCTTATTATGGTATCCGAATATCTAAAACAAAATACGGCAGAATATCACGATGCTGCAGAAAAGCTTTTTAACTCAGAAAGAATTTTTAATAAAACTTTTACGCTTGAAGATTACAAAAAAATCATCAGTACCAATTATCTGATGCTTCTTCATTCTGAAAATAAAATCTTCGACAGACTTTCTGATAAATTTTCTGAAAAACTTCGATTACATGACCGAAAAAAGCTTCATTTAATTGAAAAAGATTTGGAAAGTCTTGCCTTAAAAAATCAGAATGCTTCCCAGGAACTTGAATTTTCCAATGAAAATGAAGCATTAGGAGCGATGTACGTGATCGAAGGTTCTACATTGGGCGGAAATGTGATCGCCAAACAGCTTTCTAAAACGGAAGGCTTTGATAACGTAACATTCAATTTCTTCGGATGTTATCAGGAAAATACAGGCTCAATGTGGAAAAATTTCAAAGAGGTTCTGGATACGGAAATAAAGGAAGAAAGCTATAGTGAGGTTTTATCGGGGCCTAAATAACTATATAAATTCTTATTAAGCATAAACTAATTTATATCATATATAATTAAATTCCTGAAAGATTGCTCAATTTTTCAGGAATTGTTAAATTTGGGAGTCAAAATTTTAAACTCGACTTTAAAAATAAATTTTAAAAAGTATACAATATGAAAGTAACTGTAGTAGGTGCAGGCGCTGTAGGAGCAAGCTGTGCAGAATACATCGCTATGAAAAACTTCTGTTCAGAAGTAGTTTTAGTAGACATTAAAGAAGGATTTGCTGAAGGTAAGGCAATGGATTTGATGCAGACAGCATCTCTTAACGGATTCGATACGAAAATTACCGGAACAACAGGAGATTACAGCAAAACTGCAGGTTCTCACGTAGCAGTGATCACTTCAGGTATTCCAAGAAAACCTGGAATGACAAGAGAAGAACTGATCGGTATCAATGCAGGTATCGTAAAAGAAGTTACTGAAAACTTGGTAAAACATTCTCCGGATGTAATCATCATCGTGGTTTCTAACCCAATGGATACAATGGCTTACCTTGTACACAAAACTTCCGGTCTTCCTAAACATAAGATCATCGGAATGGGAGGTGCACTGGATTCTGCGAGATTCAAATACAGATTGGCTGAAGCGCTAGAAGCTCCAATCTCCGACGTAGACGGAATGGTAATCGCTGCTCACAGTGATACGGGTATGCTTCCTCTTTTGAGCAAAGCTACAAGAAATGGTGTTCCTGTAACTGAATTCCTTGACGAAGAAAAACAAAAATACGTAATCGAAGAAACGAAAGTAGGAGGGGCAACTCTTACTAAATTATTAGGAACTTCTGCTTGGTATGCGCCAGGTGCAGCTGTTTCTGTAATGGTTCAGGCGATTGCATGTGACCAGAAGAAAATGATTCCT
>CBFGVN010000189.1:0-6660 GCA_965651845.1 uncultured Chryseobacterium sp.
AAATTCCTTTCTTTTGTAAATATTGTTTTTTTGTTTCTTTTCCTCTTTTAAAAATCTTTTCATTCAAGGCCATTAAAAGGGAATTCAGGATCGCGGAATTGGCATTGAAAATCTCATCAAGGAAAACCATTGACGCTTCCGGCATCATTCCTTCGGTGTTGGTGAGCAACTCACCTTCTTTTAATTTTCTGATATCGAAAGGTCCGAAAATCTCGTTCGGTTCCGTGAAACGCGTCAAAAGATATTCGAAATTTCTTCCGTCTTTCACTGTTTTTGCCAATGTTCTTACAATCGCAGATTTTGCCGTTCCGGGAGGACCGTACAAAAAGGCGTTTTCCCTTGCCAGTAAGCAAATTCCTAACAAATCTACTACATCATTTTTTCCGACAAAGGTGTCTTTGACGTGGGTAAGAACTGTGTTTAGCTTTTCTATATTTTGAGTCATTAATTTTCTTTTATTTTTTAACGCAAAGTGCGCAAAGTTTCTTTTAAATAATTCCCTGTTTTTAAGTTCGCAAAGGCGTTTCACTTAGCAAAGTAAGCAGAGATTTTAATCATTTATATTTTTTAATTCTCTCCAAAAAACATCTTTATACATCCCAAATTCAGCGATCAGCAATTCATTGATGTAAGGAATTTCAGCCAATTTATACGCTTTCTTTTCTACAATTCTTTCAAGATATAATTTTCGATAGGTTTTATCTTTTAATTCTTCTTTCCAGTTAATCTTTTCCAGATCCAAATCAAAACCAATTCCGGAATAATGAAATTGTGTTAAAATATTTTCCAGCATCTTAATTAACGAATCTTCCGGATCAGCATTCTGTAAAGCGGAAATGACCTGCGGTAAAAACCTTAGTGACAAATCTGCAGATAACAATGAAGAAATGTCTTTTTTTCCTTTAAATTCAGGAATCAATTTCTGTAAATCTTTTGCCGTATTTTTCCTTACCAAATATAGCTGCGCACTATGGTATAAAATCTTCGCAGCCCATACCGCTGTTTCCCGATCACAGCTGATCTGATCCGACAAAAACTCTAATCTTTCTTTTTCGAACTCGGATTGAAAATACTCTGCGGCATCCTGTTCTTCCTTTTGGGAAATCTCCTGGATATCCGTGAAAATTGTAATGCATTCATCCTTTCGAAGCAGAAATAAAGTATCTAAAAATGGGGATTTGGTTTCCATCATCTAACAAAAATAAAATTATTTCTCTGAGAATAAAATTTTTAATTGAATGATTGATAATTAAATAATATTTTAATTCTTGTAATACTACAAATGAGGTGTTAGAATAAAACGATTAGTATTAGCAATGTCAGGCCAAGCAAAGTCGAAGCCTTTCAATAAAAAACAGTCAAATAGCTTTGCTTTTCCAATAATCTTAATCGATCAAAAGTTGTTATCTTTGCGTCATTGAAAATAAAATTATGAGTATTCACATTAGTGCCAACAAAGGAGAAATAGCTAAAGTAGTGTTGCAGCCAGGAGATCCGCTCCGTGCACAATTTATTGCTGAAAAATATCTGGAAAACGCAGAGTTGGTAAGCAAAACGAGAGGAATTTTTTATTATACAGGTTTTTATAAAGGAAAAGAGATCACTGTCGGAGCTAGTGGAATGGGCTTCCCAAGTATTGGAATTTATTCTTTCGAGCTTTTTACCGAATATGAAGTAGACACCATTATAAGAATCGGAACCTGTGGCGCTTACAATACTGATCTTCAACTTTTTGACATCTTAAATGTAGAAAATGCAGCCAGCGAAAGTACATATGCCAAATATGCCTGGGAAATTGAAGACGAAATCATTTCTCATCAGGGGAATATTTTTAACACAATCAACAAAACTGCAGAAGAACTTTCATTAAAAACAAAAACAATAAACGTTCACAGCAGTGATATTTTCTACAGAAAAGACCCGAACATTCCTGCTATCGCAACGAAATATAATTGTCCGGCCGTAGAAATGGAAGCTTTTGGTCTATTTGCGAATGCTCAACATTTGGGAAAAAATGCAGCGACAATCCTGACAGTAACGGATATTATCCCAACCCATGAAAAAATTTCTGCCGACAAAAGAGAAAGAGCTTTAAAACCAATGATGGAACTGGCTTTGGAATCGGCGATAAAAAGTTTATAAAAGATAAGTAAAGTGAATAAGCTATGAAGAAATAAGCCAATTGCCTGAAAAAATTTAATAAAAAAGAGTTTTACATAAATTGTAGAACTCTTTTTTTATATTCTGAAAAAATTTCGGGTGACTTCGGTAGTTTCTTCTGCAACTTCGGAAATACTGATTTTCTTTAGCCCCGCAATCGTTTGTGCAACATATGGTAAAAATGACGGTTCGTTTCTGCGATTCTGCATCCTGGGCATATTTTTCGGGAGCATAAATGGGGCATCAGTTTCAATCATCATCCGGTCGAGCGGAACATATTGTATTACTTCTTCCAAATGCTTGAATCTCCTTTCATCACTGATTGCTCCGGTAAATCCCAAATAAAATCCCTTCTCCAAATAAATTTTCGCTTCGCTTAAACTTCCGGTAAAACAGTGAATAACAGCTTTTGGAAGCTTCGATGTATATTCGTCTGTGATTTCATTAAACCTTTTGAAGGCAGATCTTTCGTGAAGAAAAAGCGGTTTATCCACTTCAGTAGCCAGTTCCAGCTGAGCCCGATAACATTTTTCCTGAATAGGTCTGGGAGAAAAATCCCTGTCGAAATCCAGCCCGCATTCTCCGACGGAAATTACGTGATCATGTTTTAATAATTTTCTAAGTTCATTAATACTTTCATTGTTAAAAGATTTTGCATCATGAGGATGAATTCCCGCCGTTGAAAATAAAATTTCGGGGTAATCTTCAGTGATTTCCGCTGATTGTTTGCTTCCGCGTACGCTCGTTCCTGTGAGGATCATTTGTTTTACGCCATTGTCGAGGGCTCGGTTGATGATTTCTTCATGTTCGTTATGAAATTGTTTATTGGTCAGATTAATGCCAATGTCGATGAATGTGTTCATTTTTTTAGTTGTTTTTGTTTATTTCTTATTTATATTAATCTAAAAGCGAAGCAAGCAGGAATCGAACCTGCAACTCATCTTAGCAAGATGTGCTTTTCCATTAAGCTATTGCTCCGTTTGAAAACTTTTTTGCGAAACGTGCAGGACTCGAACCCGCAACCTCTGACGTGGAAGGTCAGTACTCTTCCTTTGAGCTAACGTTTCTTTTGGGGAGATAAGCGAGATTCGAACTCGCATCAATTCTATGCAGGAATAAATTTTTCCGATTAAACTATTATCTCCATGTAGAAGCGTGCATGATTTGAACCTGTGACTTCCCCTGTGACAGGGACGACATTCTTCCGGCTGAATTAACGCTTCTGTATATTATTTATTAACTATATCAAAATAAAAATCTTTACCACAATCACATTCTTCAATTAAGTTATTTTGATGATAATTGATAAAAACTTTTACAGCTTCTACCGTCTCATCAAATTTAAAATTAAGAACTTTTCTATAAGGAGTTTTATATTTAGAATTGGTTTGTTCTTTATCTGGTTTTAAATGGATCATTCCATTTCTGATACTGATAAGATCCTTAATCTGTGTGAAATGAAATTCATAATCACTTTTAAAGGTTTTTTTGAAAATTTCCGGTAATGCAATTTCAATTTTTTCATGAATTGAACCATTTCGTACTTTCTTATTTTTATCATAAAAAATATATTCATTCTTATCCAAAATATAATTTAAAAAAGTCTCAATACTCGCTTGTAAATTAATAATGCAATTAAAAGCCAATTGAAAAAAATCCCCAAAAGAATGATTACTAGCTACTCCTATTGACGTTTTATCTAAAAAAATTTTCTTATATCCCTCAATCATATAATTTGACATTACTGCATTTGAATAATAAATTGTAACAGGATTAACTTCTGGTATCATTATTTTTTTTCTTTGATATAAATAATCAAATGCAGTTATAAAAGATTTATTTTTAGTCAGAATCATCAAATCACGATCATAATCTTCTGCATATTTATCAGATTCTTGATATGATTTTAACATTTCCCGATTTTCTTTTGAAGACTGTTCATTATTTAATGACTCTTTAACATTAAAATCAAACTTAATTTCTAAAGAAGGTTTTAATCCAATATGCGCCATAGTTTTTTCTTTTAAATTAATATTTTACCAAGTATGAATTTTATAATTTTTTAATAAAACTCCGCTGAAATAATTTCCATGAATCCCTTCAACTACCGGATGAAGAATTCTGGCAGCACCATCCACAGAATCCAACGGAGGAATATATCCCTGCTCAAACTGTTTTTTTCTTAAACTTTCTTTCGCTCCTGTAGAAATCCATCCTACATCAACCGCATTCATGTAGATTTGATCTTTTTCAAATTCTTTAGCCGAAGTGAGTGTCATCATATTCAGTGCTGCTTTTGTCATATTCGTATGCGGATGGAAAATTGTTTTATTTTCATAACTGAAAATACCTTCCGAAGACGTCACATTAATAATAAATTTTTCATTAAAACCTGAGTTTTTCATTAATGGTTTTAATTCTTTGATTAAAAAATAGGGTGCAATATGATTAATCAAGTTTACCTCCACCAATTCGTACATTGAAACTTCTTCCAGTGTAGAATTCCAACTCGTTTTGTCCCTATTGTCAACAGGCTGTCCGAAACGTGTCAAGGCAATTGTCGTTTCCTCATTCTGAGCATATTCCAGTTTTCCAATTTCTCTGGAAATTTCTGTGTGATTGGGAATTAATTTTTGATTATTTTTAAATTCAACCAACATTTCGTTTTCACGCTTGATGATAGGAAGATAATATTCATCAGGATATTTGATCGTTTGAGCCGCATTATTGATTAAAATATCAAGCGTATCAAAATTTGATTTATAAAAATCTATAAATTCCTGAATTGCCTTTAAATTTCTCAGATCCAAACCATACACCCAAAGTCTATCTTTCCACTCATCAAAATCTGCCTCCTGCTGCAAAGTTTCCAATGCTAGCGCCGGAAAACGGGTTGTCAAAACCAAATTGGCGCCATATCGTAACAATTTTAAAGCGGTTGCAAATCCCACCTTTACCCTTCCACCCGTGAGGATCACGTTTCGACCTGATAGATCTGTCGACAAAAAACGTTTTTCATAGTTCTCTTCGGCACATTTCGGGCATAATCTCGTATAAAAAGAATGGGCATACTGATAGCTTTGGTTGCAGCAATAACAGTTTTTGGGGATTTGTAGTTTTGTAAGCTGTGTTTCGTCTTTCTGATCATCATAAAAAGCTGAAACCCCTGCCAAAGCATTTTTCATCAGCAACGACTCAGAATTAATTTCTAAATCGTGTGTTTTCATCTGGAAATAACTTTCCTGACGGTTCTGCTTTTTGGCATTCTTATGAATTTTTGTAATCAATCCTGAAAAAGTCTTGTTATCAGGATTGAGAAATGGCTCATCTTTCAAGGCTTTCAAAACCTTGAGGCATGATTCCCATTCTTTCTGCGAAAAATTTTGATTGGAAAAATCCATTGCTTTTTATTTTACTCTACAAAATTACTGATAGAGTGCGCAATATTTTTACGTAGATATTTTATTCATTGATAAAAATTTCCAGAAAGCCGATCAGTTGTTTTCCTCCATGGCTCCAGCGTATTCCATGGCCGTCTTTTTCTCTTACTTCAAAAACCAGTTCATGTTTGTAGTGAAAAAAAACATTCCACCAGGTTTTATGATCGAGAATGAAATTAATTTTTTCCATTACTATCTGTTGTTTTTGTTGATTATTTCCTTTCACTTCGCCCCAGAATTGGTCATTCATTCGTCCGACATGCTTTTCCCAGGCTCTTTGTGCGGTGGTAATCTCTTCATTGAATGATTTCTGACAGGCCTCGATCAACAAACTTTTCAAAGGCGGAATGGCATTTTCATCACGAAGACTGGCAGAAGTTAATCTTTGTCCTAAAATATTCAGCCAATGTTCAAAAGGAATTTGCTCTAATTTCTCAACTTTAATATTATCAGAATCAATACTTTCAAAAATATCAATAAACAAATTAAAACTTACATCACGATCTATTTTAATTTCTTCATTAAAAAAAGGAAGATCCCAATCCAAAGTATGATTTCTGAATTTTTGGATATTTTTTTCTAAATTTTCTAAATGTTCTTCTGCTAAAATTGCATGGTATTTTTCTTTCCATCCTTCTGAAAATAATGCAATATATGGCTCAAATAAATTCATTTTTAAAACATTTTTACCAAATTAACGGGAAGTTTTTCTTCTATAATTAGATATCCGATAAGATTAAACCAATTTTTACAATAATCTAAAATCCAGGCATCGGAAGAGATTACAATGGCAGCGGTTTCCGCTAAAAATTTATCCGGATTGTATTGCAGATCAACTTCCCAATTGAGCTCGTTTTCAAGAGCAAAATCAATAATAATCTGTTTAATTCTTCCACTATTGGAAACCGGCTTATCGAAGATCCAAACCAGTTTTTGAGCCTGACTTTTCTGAAAAAAAGCAGCGACAAGCTCAATAGATTTTAGCGTCTGATTCACTCTATTGTATGTTCCATGAACACCGTAAAGATCGCGGAAACGCACATCATCACATTGAAAAACA
>CBFGVN010000190.1:0-6644 GCA_965651845.1 uncultured Chryseobacterium sp.
ATGACAAAACAGATACAGCCAACCATGTTGACAATTCTGATTTTTCTTACATCTTTCAGAATAAAACTCAGCACGATAAAAAGTGATGCAGAATATCCGATATAGGTGGCAATTTCGGGGTTCATGAGAAAAATTTAGAGAAGAACAAACTTAATCATTTTCAATAAGATAATAAAATTTTTTCTGCCATAAAGTCATTTATTGATTTTTGGTAAAATATTTGTAATTTAGATAATGAATAAATGGCAATGTTGCTTTTATTCTAATGAGATATATTATGGATTATAAGTTTTCACAAGGTTTGAGCCAAGTGTTCAAACAAAGCAAAAGCGAAGCTAAAAGGCTGAAAAGTGAATTTCTTAATACAGAACATCTACTTTTAGGTATTATAAAAACGGAAAACTCTGCAAAAGAAATCCTTCAAAACCTTAATGCGGATTTAACACAAATCAGAAGAAAAATTGAAACTCTAAATACAGCAAGTCTTAATCCTATTTCTGAGGAGGTTACTAATATTTCTTTCACGAAGATGGCAGATCATGCAATCAAGCGTGCGGAGCTGGAATGCAGGCAATACAAAAGCAATGAGATTAATACCGTTCATTTGCTTTTAGGCATTCTTTACAAATATGAGGACCCTACTTCAAACATTTTAGGAGCTTACGACATCGATTATGAAGGAGTTTCAAAAGAGTATCAGACGATGCTGAAAAATTCCGGACAGGCACCACAGATGAGTGCTTATGACGACGACGATGAAAGAGAGGAATTTGAGCAGATGAGAAAGCCAACAGGAAATTTAGGCTCCGGAAAAAGTAAAACTCCTACTTTGGACAACTTTGGTAGAGACCTTACTTCTTTGGCAAGAGACGGAAAATTGGATCCTGTGATCGGCCGTGAAAAAGAAATTGAGAGAGTTTCTCAGATTTTATCAAGAAGAAAGAAAAACAATCCGTTGCTTATCGGTGAACCAGGTGTTGGTAAATCTGCCATCGCAGAAGGTTTGGCGTTAAGAATTCAACAGAAGAAAGTTTCAAGAGTTCTTTATGGTAAAAGAGTGATCACTTTGGATCTGGCGAGTTTAGTTGCCGGAACAAAATACCGTGGTCAGTTTGAAGAAAGAATGAAGGCCATCATGACAGAGCTTGAGAAAAACAGAGATGTCATCTTATTTATTGATGAGCTTCACACTATTGTCGGTGCGGGAAGTTCTACAGGAAGCTTGGATGCGTCAAATATGTTCAAACCTGCTTTGGCACGTGGAGAAATCCAATGCATCGGAGCAACTACGCTGGATGAATATCGTCAGTACATCGAGAAAGATGGTGCTTTAGAAAGAAGATTCCAGAAAGTAATGGTGGAACCTACTTCTATTGATGAAACCGTTCAGATCTTAAATCAGATTAAAGACAAATACGAAGAACATCATAATGTAATCTATACTCCGGAAGCGATTTTGGCGTGTGTCAATTTGACATCAAGATATATTACAGACCGTTTCTTACCGGACAAAGCGATTGATGCTATGGACGAAGCCGGATCTCGTGTTTATATTAAAAACATGAAAGTTCCTACAGAAATCATTGATTTTGAGAAGAAAATCGAAGATATCAAGGAGATGAAGCAGAAAGCTGTAAAAGCTCAGGATTATCTTGAAGCAAGAAAACTGAAGGATGAAGAGGAAAGACTTCAGATGGAATTGAATGCAGCCCAGGATAAGTGGGACAAAGATGTGAAAGAGAAAAAAGAAACCGTAACGGAAGAAAATGTAGCGGAAGTAGTTTCTATGATGAGTGGTGTTCCGGTAACGAAAGTTGGTAAGAATGAGCTTGATAAATTGGCTCAGATGGATGATAAGCTGAACGGAAAAGTGATCGGTCAGGAAGACGCTGTGAAAAAAGTTGTAAAAGCAATTCAGAGAAACAGAGCCGGACTTAAAGATCCGAATCGTCCGATTGGTACATTCATTTTCTTAGGAACAACCGGTGTCGGTAAAACGGAGCTTGCTAAAGTAATGGCAAGAGAATTATTCGATTCTGACGAAGCATTGATCAGAATTGATATGAGTGAATACATGGAGAAATTTGCGGTTTCAAGATTGGTGGGTGCGCCTCCGGGATACGTTGGATATGAAGAAGGCGGACAATTAACAGAAGCCGTAAGAAGAAAACCCTATGCTGTGGTTCTTTTGGATGAGATCGAAAAAGCTCACCCTGATGTATTCAACATTCTGTTGCAGATTTTAGATGAAGGGCACGTTACAGACAGTTTAGGTAGAAAAATTGACTTCAGAAATACGATTATTATCCTTACTTCAAACATCGGAACAAGAGATCTTAAAGATTTCGGAGACGGTGTAGGATTCGGAACATCTGCGAAAAAGTCAAACACAGATACCAGAGCAAGAAGTACCATCGAAAATGCACTTAAAAAAGCATTTGCTCCTGAATTCCTTAATAGAATTGATGACATTATTATCTTCAATTCTCTTGTACAAGATGATATCAAGAAAATTATTGATCTTGAATTGAACAAACTGTACAACAGATTAGAAAAATTAGGCTATAAAGTGGAATTAACCGAAGATGCAAAAGATTTTATTTCTGAAAAAGGATGGGATAAAGACTTCGGGGCAAGACCGTTGAAGCGAGCGATCCAGAAATACATTGAAGATTTATTAGCTGAAATGCTGGTAAACAAACAATTAAATGAAGGGGAAACTGTAGTTCTTGACCTTAATGAAGCGAAAGATGCATTGACAGGAAAGGCTTCTAAAACTAAAAAGTCTGCTGAAAAGTCCTCTCAATCTCAATCATAAATAAATAATTTGATTATAATGAAAAGCATCGGGAATTTTTCTCGATGCTTTTTTACTATTGCATTAAATCTTAATCTTTTTACAACCCCACCACAAAACCAATCGTCGGAACCAGTCCTGTTGAAAAAACACTTTCATTTTCCTTCCAGAGCACATTGTACATCAACCCGATCTGCATAAAAGAATTATTCCCGATTCTCTGCATATACCCGCCGCCGAGATATAAGGCACTTTCCTCTTCATTCATTTTGTAGTCGTAATATTTGTCTTTATAATTGATAAAATAATGCTGAAAATTGGCTCCAACATAAAAAGTTCTGGCAATATAATAATTCACAAAAGGACCAACTCCGAACATTGTCGATCTGTAATAATCGGAAGTCTGCCAGGAAATACTTCCTGCCACTCCTCCTTCAAGATCTTCGGTAAGCCTGTAACCAACTCTCGGTGAAGCTGATAAGTAAAAAGCACTATTGCTGCCGAAACCAACGCCAATTCCGCCTCCGAAAGTCCAGCGATTATTATTTTCGGAAGTTGTTCCAACGGCAACCTGAGAAAATACTGACCCCGAAATCATTACAAATAAAGGAATAATAAATTTTTTCATATTAATATTGTTTTTATCGATGTTTAAAATTATGGTTTTTTTACGAATTTTTTTAGTTGTATTTTTGCGGCGTCAAACTAAGAGCTCCCGTTAAGAGTTTCGTAAAATTGAAAATAAAATGAAAGTAGTTGTAGGATTATCTGGAGGTGTAGATTCCAGTGTTACAGCATATTTGCTGCAGCAGCAAGGCCATGAAGTAGTGGCATTGTTTATGAGAAACTGGAATGATGCTTCGGTAACGTTGGAAGATGAATGTCCATGGATCGAGGACAGTAATGATGCCTTAATGGTTGCTCAAAAGCTTGGAATCCCATTTCAGGTGATTGATATGAGTGATCTTTACAAGGAAAGAATCGTTGATTATATGTTCGATGAATATCAGAAAGGAAGAACTCCCAATCCGGATGTTTTGTGTAACAGAGAAGTAAAATTCGATGTTTTTATGAAAACAGCAATGTCTTTGGGTGCAGATAAGGTGGCAACAGGACATTATGCACAGGTAACCTCAACCTTTGATGAAAATGGAAAAGAAATTTTTCACCTTTTAGCAGGAAAAGATAATAATAAAGATCAGTCTTACTTTTTATGCCAATTAAGTCAGGATCAGCTGTCTAAAGCTTTATTTCCGATCGGGGAACTTACAAAGCCCCAGGTAAGAGAAATTGCTAAAGAAATCGGCTTGGTAACGGCAGATAAAAAAGATTCTCAGGGATTATGCTTTATCGGAAAAGTGAGTCTTCCCCAGTTTTTGCAGCAGCAATTGGTTCCGAAAGAAGGAGAAATTGTAGAAATTTTTAAAGATTCTCCACTTTTTGCACAAGCAATTCCGAAATTTCAATCAAAACAAGAAGAATTAGAATTTTTAAGTCAAAAAATCAATTATAAAAAAGCAGACGGAAAAGTAATCGGAAAGCATCAGGGAGCCCAATTTTTCACGATCGGGCAAAGCAAAGGCTTAGGGATCGGCGGACATAAAGAAAGCTGCTTTATCATCTCCAGAGACATGGAAAATAATATCCTTTTCGTAGGAGAAGGCCACAGCTTCCCGGGATTGTACAGAAAAGCTTTAAAAATAGACAATTCTGAAGTTCACTGGGTTCGTGAAGATTTAGCCTTAAAAAATGGAGGATCAATGGAAGTAATGGCGAGGATCAGGTACAGACAACCGTTGCAGAAAGCCACATTATATCAGTTTGAAAATGCTTTCTATATTGAGTTTGAAGAAGCTCAGTCTGCCATTGCAGAAGGACAGTTTGCCGCATGGTATGATGGTGAAGAGCTTTTAGGAAGCGGAGTTATTTCATAAATTTTTTAATCATATAAAAAAACCCTTTCAGAGTTTAAAATTCTGAAAGGGTTTTTATTTAAATATTTATCTGAAATTAATTATTCAATTATAATAGATCGTTTTGATACAGCGTGTGCTGAAAAATAGCCCAGTGCACCATTGCTGATATTGCTTGGCGGATTTGAGGAAATTCCTCCCGCTATTATATTAGAAACAACCCTAAAATATTCATAAACAGGAGTATCTACACTCTGGAGTTCTACAAAAACAGTATCTTTTTTTACTACTTTAAAATTGTCGTTTATGTTACTCGATATGCCTTCTCCATTTTGCCCCTCATCAGAAACAACAGTGCTCGGCATTGAGGTTTTGCTTCCTACTTTGGTTTTGAAAACATAACGGTTTCCAACTGTAGGAGGATCCTCAAAAAAAGCAATCACCGATATGACAGATCCACCCGAAAAAGTTTCGTTTACCTGTTCCAGATCTTCAAGTTCTACAAGCTCCGGCATTTTGCTTTCTGCTTTATAAACCTTTCCGTCTACGGTAACGGTAAGTGTATAAACGTCTCCTGAAGCCGTATGAAAATACTTTGTTTTGTATACTTTTTCGGTTGGGTTGTAAATAAGTTCTTCCGTTTGCCCGTGATTATCATTAAGAATAACTTTAGCATTGGTAACAGCGGGATAATTGTTTGTATTATCGGTGACATTGATCGACCTTGAAACTTTCACTCTGTAAGGGCCATGTTCGTTGGTTACGTTTCCTTCAATAACAATTTTACCGCTCTGGTTATTATAGGAAGCGTCAAAAGTCGTATCCTCTTCTCCCCCACAGCTTTGAAGAAGAAAAAGAAGAACGAAACAGCTTAGTGTAAATATTTTTTTATTTATCATCGTTGTATTTTTTTAAAATTTAAAATCAAAGCCTATACTTGGAATAATTGTGAAAAGCACAAATTGCTCAGCCTTGATGTGTCCCGGTTTTTTTTCATCAGGACTAAACTCAATAACATAAGGATTTGCTTTGTTGTAGACATTATAAATGCTAAAGATCAGGGATTTTTTGAACCTTCCTTTGTTTCTAAACTCATACGTCGCGCTCAGATCCAGTCTGTGATAAGCGGGCATACGATTGCTATTTCTTGCTCCATATTCCAGCATTACCTGTCCGTCGATATCATATTTTGCTATAGGAAAAGTAACTGCGCTTCCGGTAGTATATACGAATGCTCCGGAAAGACTCCATCTTGGTGTTAATTCATAATTTCCTACAACGGACAGATTGTGTGTTTTGTCGTTGGGTGCATTATACCAATCTCCGTTATTAATTCCATTGATTTTTCTTTCTGCTTTTGAAAGACTGTAAGAAAGCCATCCTGTGAACTTTCCTGTTGTTTTTTTAGCTAAAATCTCCAATCCGTAAGCTCTTCCGATTCCGTCGTACAAAAGATTACTTTGAAAATCACTAGCAAACAAAGCTTCGTTAAAATTCAAACCATCTTTATAATCGACAATATTTGACATTTTTCGATAATAAATATCTGCGCTTATTTCGTAGCCTTTTTTAAACTTTTTAACGTAGCCTATATTCACCTGATCAGAAGTCTGGGGTTTCGCCAGATTAATCCAAAGATCATTCTGAATTCCTGTATTAGCATTTAAAGTCTGGACTCCCTGCGTGTTTCTGATGTAGCTTGCATTAATACTGTTATTATCATTAAAACTATAGTTCAGCATTAATCTCGGTTCTACATTGACATTCACTTTCTCTGTTTCCTTAAACTTTACAGAGCCTTTGTTTTTTGAATCATAGGAGGAAAGTCTTATTCCATAATTCATTGAGAAATTATCTGTAACCTTATAATCATCATTAATATAAACTGCATTTTCCCACATTGACCTCGCTGTCCTCAGAAAAGGAGAAATTAT
>CBFGVN010000191.1:0-6570 GCA_965651845.1 uncultured Chryseobacterium sp.
TTTGTTGTTCTAAAAATAATTGTTAGTTTTGTCTAACAATTTTAATTTCATGCAGCGAATATTATTTTCTTTAATTTTTTTATCACCTTATTGCTTCTCACAAGAAGCAGACAGTTTGGGATTAAATCAACCTAAAAAGTCTGATTCAGTTAAAATTTTAAACAAGCATGAAATCAAAACCAAGCTGATAGATGATGTTGTCATTACCGGAACAATAAAGCCGATAAGTAAATCTAAAAGTCCCGTGGCAGTAGAAATTTACAGCCAAAAGTTTTTTCAGAAAAACCCGACTCCCAATATTTTTGAAGCCATTTCGATGGTGAATGGTGTAAAACCTCAGCTCAATTGTTCGGTTTGTAATACGGGAGACATCCATATCAACGGACTGGAAGGACCTTACACCATGATTTTGATTGACGGAATGCCGATCGTTAGTTCACTTTCCACAGTGTACGGATTAAGCGGAATTCCAAATAGTCTGGTCGACAGGATTGAGGTAGTGAAAGGTCCGGCTTCTTCCATTTACGGCTCTGAAGCAATGGGCGGAGTCATTAATATTATCACAAAAAATGCTTTAACTGCCCCAAAATTAAGTGTGGACATGATGACGACATCCTGGTTTGAAAATAATGTGGATTTATCTACAAAATTCAATCTGGGTAAAAATGCAGCCTCATTATTAAGCTTAAATTATTTTAATTATGAAAAAAAATTCGATTATAATAAAGATAATTTCACAGACGCGGCATTACAAAACAGAATTTCTGTATTCAATAAATGGAATTTCCAGAGAAAAGAAAACCGGCAGGCAAGTTTTGCATTAAGATATTTATATGAAGACCGTTTTGGGGGAGAAATGCAGTGGAACAAATCGTATCGCGGAAGCAATGAAATATATGGTGAAAGTATTTATACGAACAGGGTAGAGGCTTTTGGGGTGTATCAGTGGCCAATCAAGGAAAATATCATCACCCAGTTTTCCTATAATTTTCATGATCAGAATTCTTTTTACGGAAGCAATCCTTTTATGGCTACCCAGAAAGTGGCTTTTGCACAGACATATTGGGATAAAAAACTAGGAAATCATGATTTGATTTTGGGTCTGACTTTCAAAAAGACTTTTTATGATGACAATACGCCGGGAACTTTGTCTGCCGATGGTTTCACCAATGAGCCGATGAAGTCACCGATCTTTGGTGCGTTTATTCAGGATCAGTGGGAAATTAATGAAAAAAATACATTGTTGCTGGGGTACAGATTTGATTATGATAAAATCCATCATTCCGTACATTCTCCTCGTTTTGCATGGAAATTTTCTCCGAATCCTTACCATACTTTGAGATTCAATTTCGGAACAGGTTTCAGAGTGGTGAATTTGTTTACAGAAGATCATGCGGCGTTGACCGGCTCCCGTGAAGTTGTCATTAAATCTGATTTAAAACCGGAAAAATCGATCAACGGAAATTTGAATTATGTATGGAAAATTCCTGTCGGAGATCGTATGATTAATCTGGATGCTTCTGCATTTTATACCTATTTCAGCAATAAAATAGTTGGCGATTTCGATACTGATCCTGAGAAAATTATTTACGATAATCTTCACGGTTATGGAATTTCAAGAGGAGCATCGCTGAATATTGATTATAATTTTAGTTTTCCCTTAAGTATCAATTTAGGAGTAACTTATCTAGATGTGTATCAGAAATTTGACGGAACAAATGAAAAATCACAACAGCTTCATGCCCCGAAATGGAGTGGAACTTATAATTTATCGTATAAATTTCCGAATAATTTAACCATAGATTTTACGGGACAATTTTACGGACCAATGCGATTACCTGTTTTACCGAACGATTACCGACCTGAATATTCGCCGTTTTACACGTTGGCGAATATTCAGGTTTCGAAAAGTTTCAAATCCGGATTTGAAGTGTACTGCGGAATTAAAAACCTGTTCAATTTTACTCCGAAAGATCCGTTAATGCGCCCGTTTGACCCGTTTGATAAGTATGTGGATGATCCGGTCAACAATCCTTATCACTACACTTTTGATACCACTTACGGATATGCTCCGATGCAGAAAATCAGAGGATTTGTGGGTGTAAAATATACTTTGAAATGAGACAAATGATTTTACATATTTTTTTAATGTTAGTGCCATGTTTTTATCTGTCGCAGCTGAAAACAGGCACTTTTTCGGATGTTGAAGCTCAGCAGAAAAAAAGTCCGAAACCTACAATTATCCATGTATACACAGATTGGTGCGCTGTATGTAAAATTGAAAAATATAATTTGAATAAGGATGAAAATCTGGTTGAGCTGATTAATGAAAATTTCTATGTAATCAATTTTGAAGCGGAAAAAACAAAAGAAAAAATTAACTTTCAGGGAAAAGAATTTACTTATTTACCAAACGGGAATTCCGGAATTCATGAGCTGGCTTTGGCTTTATCCAAAAATAAAAACCAGCCTGTTTATCCGTTGTGGATTGTTTTAGACAAAGATCAGAATTTGGTTTACTATCATGAAGGGCAGTTTAAACCTGAGAAAATGAAGGAGAAATTGATGGAAGCTTTAAATTTATAATAATTCTGTGAAAAAATTTATTTCAAAAGCACTGCAATAATCGCTAAAATTGCAGGTAACGCCTGAACGAAAAATATTTTCTTAGTTGCCGAAACTGCACCATAAATTCCCGCCACAGCCACACAGATCAGGAAAAATAAAGCAATATTGGTCTGCCATTTTGGATCTTCAATGAAAAAAGACCAGATCAATCCCGCTGCCAGAAAACCATTGTAAAGTCCCTGATTCGCTGCTAAACCTTTTGTCGGTTTAAACATTTCTGCAGGCAAAGCCGATTTGAAAACTTCTTTTCCTTTGGTTTCCCATGCGAACATTTCCATCCAGAGAATGTAAATATGTTCAATGGCTACAGCCGCGATCAAAATTTTTGCAATGATTTCCATGATTTCCTGTTTTGTCATTGTAAAACTAAAAAAATAAAGTTAAGTTTGATTAATCAATTTCAAAAATGGAAACTTTCAAGGCACATTTAGATAAATTTATTAGTATAAATGATGAAGAATTTGCTTCAATTCTTTCTTTTTTTCAAACAATGGAAGTGAAAAAAAAGCATAATCTGATGCTAGAAGGCGAAATTTGTAAATCGATGTATTTTGTGCTGAAAGGTTGTCTCAGAAAATTTTTTATTAATGAAAAAGGAATCGAGCAAACTACAGATTTTGCAATAGAAAATTGGTGGATTACAGATACTTTCGCTTATGAAAGACAAAATAAGTCTGATTTCAGCGTTCAAGCGGTTGAACGGTCTACCATTTTAATAATTGATTTTCATTCCCAAGAGCTTTTATTGGAAAAACATCCTATCATGGAACGATATTTCAGAATGATTTATCAAAGAGCTTATGCTGCTTCCGAAAGAAGGATCCGTTATTTATATGAGTTTTCAAGAGAAGAGCTTTACATGCAGTTCAGCACGCAGTATCCAGGATTTATTCAGAGAATTCCACAGTATTTAATTGCTTCTTTTTTAGGTTTCACCCCGGAATATTTAAGTGAAATCAGAGCAAAATTACGTTCTTAAACCAGTTTAAGATTTTTACGATCCATAAGTCCCAACTTTGTCATGTTAATAAAAACAAACGACATGGCAGGCAAAAAAAACATACAATTTCCACAGTTATTTTTAAGGCTGGCTCTTGCTGTGACCATGCTTTCAGCGGTAGCAGATCGGTTTGGATTTTGGGGCAAAAATTCGGCTTGGGGAAACTGGGGAAATTTTGAAAAATATACAAAATTGGTGACCTCATTTTTACCGGATATGTTAAGCACATTTTCTGCTTATTCTGCGACTTTTTTGGAAATACTTTTTCCTTTGATGCTGATTTTGGGATTTAAAACTAAAATTGCAGCCTACGGAGCGGGTTTCCTTTTGTTGATTTTCGCCTTGTCAATGACCATTTCATTAGGAATAAAAGCACCTCTGGATTATTCGGTTTGGGTAGGAAGTACGGGTGCGTTTTTATTGGCGAGTCAGGAAAAATATTCATTAACAATAGACAATTTAACTAAAAATTTATAATATTATGAGCACAAGATTCAACATGGCAACTACGGATGCCGCAGCTTACAAGGCGTTATTGGGATTGGAAGGATATCTTCAAACGACTTCTTTAAACAACACACAGAAAGAATTGATTAAAATCAGAGCTTCACAAATCAACGGATGTGCTTTCTGTATCGATATGCACACGAAAGATGCATTAAAATACGGCGAAACTACTCAAAGAATTTTCCTTTTAAATGCATGGAAAGAGGCTAAAGATTTTTTCACGGAAGAAGAACAGGTATTGTTGCAAATGACTGAAGAAATCACTTTAATCAGCCAAAAGGGACTAACGGAGGAAACTTATTATAAAGCAAAACAGCTTTTTGACGAAGCTAAAATTGCGCAGATCATCATGGCAATTATCACCATCAATGCATGGAACAGAATTGGTGTGAGTACCCATTTGCCGATCTCAAAATAAACTCAACTATCTATTTTAAAGTTATTTACAAAGAGCGCCTCTCAAAGTCTGAGAAGCGCTTTTATCTTATTGTCATTGCAAACGTAGCGATGAAACAATTTTAATAGCTAATTAAATTTTAATGAATAATTTATTGTGGGCAATTCAGCTGCAGAACATTGGCATTTAAAGGCTGTTCGACTTTTCGTTCTAATTTTCGATCATGTACCGTTACATAAATTTCCATCGAGCCGGTTCCTACATGAAGATCCAAAATATGTCCGCCGTAAGCATTGAATTTGTCATCTGTCGCCACCCCGTGAACGTGAATTGATGGGCCTTTCTCATTCCATGCAATTGAACCTGTCAGGCTTCCCATTTCTACTTTATTAAATGTTTTTGGATTAAATTTTTTCGCATTAAAATCATAAAATCCAAACGTAACATCCGATGCAAAACCAATTCCTGAAAAACTTGCCGAAGGAATATTTTCGGTTTCTGCCAAATTTTCCAGATGGGCGATCACATCATCGCCTTGTCGAAGTACCATCAAATATCCAGTCGGCGTTTTGATGTAGCGGCAAGCGTCTTTTTGTTGTGCTGAGAGAGTATTCATCATAAAAACTGTAAATAATAAAGTGAATGTTTTCAATAAATTCATATCAACTGTATTTGCTTTAAGAATGAAATTTTTACACCAAATAAGCAATAAATCAATTATTATTTATTTAATTCTTTTAAAATAGCTTCTCCGACACTTTTTGCAGACTGAGGATTTTGTCCCGTAATCACTTTCTGGTCACTCACCACATGATTCTGCCAAAGTCCTGACTTTTCAAATTTTGCACCTCTTTCTTTCAGCTTATCTTCCAAAAGGAAAGGAACTACATTGGTTAATTTGACCTCAGATTCTTCTTCATTGGTAAAAGCATTGATTTTTTTACCGTCAACCAAATATTTTCCGTTATTTAATTTAATATTCACCAAACCTGCAGGTCCGTGGCAAACTCCGGCTACAATTCCTCCGTTTTCGTAAATTTTTGAAGCGATGGAAGCCAATTCGGTATTATCTGCCAGATCCCACATTGCACCGTGACCTCCCGCATAAAATATGGTAGAATAGTCATTAGGATTGACCTGAGACGGCTTCATAGAGTTGTCAATTTTATTTTTGTATTCTGTGTTTTCCCAGAATTCTTTGTTTACGGGATCTTTCAAATCAAATCCGTCAACAGGAGGAGCTCCGCCTTTTGGGCTTACAAAATCGATTTCATATCCTGCGTTGTGAAGAACTTCCCAAGGATGCGAAACTTCGCCGAGATAATATCCTGTACTCTCGCCGGTGCTACCTTTTTTGTCATGACTGGTAACGACAAATAAAATTTTCTTTTTCATATTTTTAGATTTTTTGGTTTGTGCCTGAACAAATCCTATTGTAAAAAGAGCTAGAATTAATAATGCTAATTTTTTCATATTTAAATTTTAAATAATGTGGGTTAAATAAATTTGCGGTTTTTCCTGCAATTTTTCATCAATTATGTTTCCGAAAGCCTGAATATAAGGTTGTTGGTTGTGCTGCGCCAATCCTTCTTCACTTTTCCAGATTTCGTAAAAAACGAATTGGTTTTTGTTTTCGATTCCCTGATGAAGAGTGTACAATTCGCAGGCTTCTTCTTTTCTTGTTTCTTTGACCATATTTTGAAGAACTTCCAAAACTTCCTTTCTGTACTCTTCTTTTGCGTTGATGATGGCAGTAAGATAAATTTTCATTAGGCTAATTGTGGTTTTAATTCTTTTTCAAAAACTGTAGTAAGATGTTCTCTGTAAAGTTTCATATCGCGTTCAATATTCGCATTTTTTTCTACATCATGAAAGTGAAAACTTTCCATTTTTTCTAAGGAAACAAAGGCATTCATTCTATGGAATCCAAATAATGGTCCATTATCTACACTGGTTTCATTGAAAAATTCTCCAGGAAGCGTAAAAGCTGTGGAAGGCGCATTCCAGCTTGTGGTTACCATATATTTTCTGCCGCCAA